>SLIL01000305.1 GCA_007135645.1 Bacteroidales bacterium | reverse complement strand
GATGCTGGTGGGGAAAAGGGGATCGTAAACCCTTTTTTATCCCCGGAAAGCTGCTCGGTGTAAACATACTCTGCTGCCAGTTCAGCCATCAGGTTGTCGGTCAGGTTTCCCAGAAAGGCTATCTCCCCACCCCAACGCAATACTTCTGATGCCGTATAATAAAAGATCTGGTTTCCGGCACCGTAGTTAAAATCAAAAAGGTGACTGGGGCTTAAGTAGATGTAGTTGGGAAAATAGGTTACAAAGGGGCTGAATCTTATACTCCATAAAGGGGTATCAAAGTCAGCACCCACATCCAGCTGCCATGCTGTTTCAGGTTCCAGGGAAGGATCGCCCACCTCATAGCTGAAATGATGGTAGTTGACCCCGTTGGCTGCCAGTTCCTTTGCCAGGGGCACGCGGTAGCTTCGCCCCATATTCACCCGCAGAATAAACTGCTCCCGGTGATAATTGATTCCTGCCATTCCGCTAAGGCTGCCAAACCTTCGTTGCATCGCTTCAGCCCTTTGCAGAAAAGTTCCTTCGGTAGGATACCAGTCAAGGTAAGGCTCCGTTTTCAGCTCTGTAAGGTCGTACCTCATCCCGGCATTGACCCTTAATCCCGGCCTCGCCACCCATTCATGGATCAGGTACCCACCCCACTGCCACTGCCCGAAAGCAGGGATAAGAAAACTGATACCACCAATGCGGTTATCCTGAAATTCAGAGGCTAACCCGGCTGTAAGCTTTTGCTGTCCTGACAACTGACGGGATAGCTGAATGCTTCCCGAGAAGGTATGCTTGTCAAATTTTCTTTCCAGGTTGGAGGGTATTTCCAGGGTATCAGGAAAAACCGGAGGCCGGTATCCATGATTGACATACTGCGAAAACTCTTCACGGTAATTGTGCTGATAACCCAGGTGGGTGGTCAGTAAAGAACTGCCTAATTCAAAAATGGTTCTGTTCACCAGCTTAAGATGTCGTGCATCCTGCCTTGGATAAAGGATCTCCCTGTCTGACCGGTCGTACAGGTCGGTATCCACACGGCGGGGTTCCAGGCCATGGGCATTGGCAAAGAACCCGGCCTTTTGATGCACATGGCTGACAAAAAACCTGCTGTGAAAGCCATTGTCCACGTATCCAAAGGAGGAGTGCAGGCTCAGTTCATTTCCTGCCGTATTTCGCAACCGGTTCTGATAAAGGGGAACCCGGTAGGAATACACATCCACACTGTCAACAGGCACCCTGGTATCTGCATAATCGAGCAGGGTAAACCGCGAGGTAAAGAACCAGTTCTCTTTTCTCCCTTCCAGTGCGGCAGAGGTGCCCAGCAACTGGTTGCTGCTTCTGCCCAGCACATCCACGTTCATCTTAAGGCTGCCAGCCTCAGGGATATCGCGCTGACTCAGTTGCACCACACCTCCAATGGCATCGGAGCCATAAGCCAGTGAGGCCGGTCCTTTTACCAGTTCGATGTGGTTGTGGGCAAACTGATCTACTTCCAGTGCATGATCGTGCCCCCACTGCTGCCCTTCGTGTTTGACGCCATGCTCTGTTACCACGATCCGGTTGAAGCCAAGCCCCCGGATCAAGGGTTTGGACTGCCCCGAACCCACGTTAATGGCTTGTATCCCCGGCAATCGGCTTAAGGTGTGCATCAGGCTGCCATTGGCATGGATGCGCATAAATTCGGCCCCAACCACCTCCACAGTAATGGTTTCTTCTCTACGGCGCTGCTCCCTGTGGCGGTCTTCGATCCTCACCTCATCCAGAAAAACAGCATCCGCCACCAGGTCAAAATCCAGTTGGGTGGCTTCTGCGATCTCCAGGGTAAGGGTAACGGGTTGATAACCCATAAAGGAAGCCGTGACCTGATAGGTGCCGGGAGCCAATGTGGGAATATGGTAGTAACCCTCTTTATTGGTGGCTGTGGCAAGGGCAAAATCCGGTGATTCTATTTTTACCGTTGCACCCGGCAAAGGCTCACCTTCAGTGCCGGTAACCCTGCCTGATAAGGAAACGGCGAAAACCACAGGAGTGGCCAGCAGCCATAAAAAAGCACCGATTATAAAAGCACGCAGCTTCATGCACAAAATAAATTACTATTGGAAAAATGATTAAAAACCGGGTCAGTTCATTGCCTGCTTATCCATGTTTATGTTTTAAAGGTGCACGAACACGGATAACGCGGACTGGACGGATTAACACGGATTTATTTTATCAACGGCATTTAACTTATCAGCGCTCTGGATCATTATAAATGCAGAGAGCCACAAATTTTGTCAGTAAATGCTCTACTAAACAGGCCGATGGAATTAAACCGTAAAGTCTGTTGGGATAACAAGCAGAAAAGATCAGCAAGAAGGTGGGGCGCGAAGGGAAGCACTGTAACCCAGGTAACTCAGAAAAGGATCCGGGTAAGGGATATCAGGGAAAGAACTATAAGTCTGTTCTGAAAATTGAACGCTCAGGCCAGGGTTAACCTGCAATTTCGCATAATGAAAACTGCAGATCCCGCATTCATCCTTCAGCGTTGAAAGAATTCCACTGGTTGCCGGCTCACCCTCTTGCGATGTATTCCCAGGGGTGGAATGGCTGCAATGGCTGCAGCAAACTGAATCCTGAAGATCATGGGTATGCTCAAAAGCATGTATCGACTGGTACACCAGTGGATACAAAAACAGGAGCGCCAGGATAAGCGAAAGAATATGTTTTCTTTTTTGCAACATTATTGCAAATTTACAAAAAAGTAAAAGGAGAGTCAAACCAAAAAATCAAAAAACCTTCTGAAGCAGATCCTAACCAGGACCCTGGCGAAAAAGTTTTTACTGCGTTAGATACAAGGCGCGATATACACAAATATCACTAAGTCTTTTGGGCCGAACCATTACAAAGCTACTGAAACATATAGCTCATGCCTCAAAACGGGAAGCCTTCAGGTGGATGATTATAGTTTCAGAAAAGCTATTGCATAAAAAAGGGTGTACAACATTAAGCCAGGCAGGCCAATCCCAGTGCAGGATTTTCAATAAGATTCTTTGCTCAGCTCATGAAGTTAATCCGTTGCGAGGAAAAAAGAGAGGCGGGTTACTTCTCAAATACAGTCCACTTATTGGTAGGCTTTTATCCATTGAACTTCCAGTTGAAATTCGCCGGTTTGTCCATCTGATATCATAAAGCCCAGTTGCCGGATATCTTTTGGTGAGATAGGATCAACATTTCGCAGAATTCGTCCTCTGAATACAGGTGCGCATTTATCGAAGGGTATGGAGATTGTTTGCCACTGATCTTTAGTCGTTTCAAAGTGATACCGATAGGATACTCCATCAAACCGGTTACTGGTTTGCAACCTGAATTGGTATTTTTTACCGTCTCCTTTTACACGAATCAGGATGCCTTTGTATCCGTCCAGTTCAAACTGCATGACTCTTGATCTGACAGAGGCAAAGCCACCATTATTTTCCAGGGTTACATTTCCTGAAAAAACGGCAGAATTGTTATTGCCCAGAGCAAACCTGCTTCTGGAAAGACCACCCATAACACCATCATTGACAATCAACCAGTCGTTCATATTTTCTATCGTACCAAAGTCAAACAATATGGTATCACCACCATCTGAATTGTTTGAGCTCGCATTTCCATTTGTAGTCATCACAAAGATCATAGCTAAAAGGGTTGCTGATATTTTTATTGTTGTTTGATAGTTCATATTGAAGATTTTCCGGGATCAGTTTTATGTGATATTTGAAGCCATTTTCTTTGTCTGCTTAACCACGATGAATGCACCGTTACAGGCAAGCAACTTCAAAATAATATAACCTGATTAGCACGGTATTGTTTATGCGCCATTCACTTATGCCCTTTTCTGATTTTTTCAGGCAATCTACCCGTTGGTATCAAATTTGAGCCTACTCCGAAGAGCACCAGACTACTGGTTGCCTGAAAGGGGAAGTTTGACTAATTGAAATCATGACAAATAGAATACCTTCGTTTCGATTACTATCAGAAAAATGACTTTCGAGATTGCCCCCGGCCTCCCTGCGGTCGCCGGCCCTTCCTCTCTGGTTGAATGGAATACAGAACTATATCTGGAAAATAATCATCTTATCGGGCTGGAGGTTTTCAATCAGGAAAACCAATACCTTGCTGACCGCCCTTTACAGGATTCTTTGCAGAACAGTGCTTTAAAGAAAGTAAGCAGGTATTGGGGCTAATCCAGTTTCAAACCAGAATTTTTTTTCAGCTTTATTTCACAACAATCTTTTGCACAATGGTTCTCCCTTG
>SLIL01000391.1 GCA_007135645.1 Bacteroidales bacterium | reverse complement strand
GATTCGGTGTTCATTGAAATGAATGTATCCATTGATCACATGATTGAAAATCTTGTATCCGATGAGAAAAAATTCAACGAGATCACCCGGTATCTTTTTAACCTGCTGGAGCAGCGCAGTCTTTTTGGGGCTTCGGAACACCTGGCGTTAATGATACTCAATGAAGAAGGTTGTACTCTTGATGACAATTTTGCCAGTCAGCTTGAGAGTTACCGGGCCATGAAAATTGGGAATACTGCACCTGATATTCTTTTCAACGGTGATGTCTTCCGGAATGGACAGCCCCTCACAAACCTCACCAGGCTATCAGAAGTGGATGCAGCCTACCTTGTAATAATTTTTGGCTCATCCTGGTGCCCCATGTGCCCGCAGGAATTGTCAGCCGTCAGCAGGGTCTATGACAAATGGCGCAAACATGATGTGGAAGTGATCTATGTGTCCCTCGATGATGACCCTGCTGATTTTGCACATTCCACTTCGGCTTATCCCTTTATCAGCTTCAGCGATTATAAAGGCTGGGAAACTTCCTCAGCAAAAGATTACCATGTCTTTGCCACCCCTACCCTGTTTCTTTTGGACCACAACCGTGAAATCATCCTGCGTCCTCATTCCGTAAGGCAAATGGATGCCTGGGTGGACTGGGTGCCGGGCAAGGGGAATTAATGGGAAGCTTCCAATTGCTTTGCAAACCTCCGCTTCCTGAACTTTTTTATGTTTTATCTTTCTTTCCCTTATTCTTCACTTTATCAAAATAAATCAGCGAGGCCCGCTTTTTGCCGTCCATGATGATCTCCATGGGCCTGGGAAGCTGGATGTGTTTGAAGTATTTGGTCTGGGATTTGGGTTGGCAGCTCTCCAGGTAATCCCAGTCGATAAAGTCGATGAGGTCGTTGTGTTTTACGGAGAAGTACCCCACGTTCATAGAGATGACATTATGGAAAAAGTGGGAACCCAGGGAAGCATCCAGCGGAAAATCTTCCATGCTTACCTCCACGATGATCCTGGCATTGGAGATCTGCGACCATGCCACGGGGATACCGATAAACCGGTCGCGTGTGCCCCATCTGCCCGGCCCGATCAGGATATATTTCCGCCCTTCATCTACCATTTTCCTGTTGAGTTCATCAATCTCGTCGCGCATCTTCTCGGTCTTCAACTTATCAAACTTTTTCATATCCACGTAGATGATGTCGCGGATATCATTGATCAAGCCGTTGCCCATCCCGTTTTCAGAATAGAGCAACAGGCGGTCATTGTCAATGGTATCCAGGCTGATATCGTTGGTAATAATGTTTTTGATAAGCGGTTTTATCTGCAAAAGGTGAAAAGAAGCCCTGCCTTCAGCATCTTTGTTCAGGTCAATGGCAAATTCAATTTCGATGGGTGAGCCCATACTTTCGGAGACGATATCCAGTATCACCTCAATGGTCTTGGCCATGGGGATATAGTCGTACTTGAGGATATTGGCAAAGTTGATCACCCTGGGTCCGGGCTGGGTGATGCCTGGCATGGTCCTTTCGGAAGAGAAATCATATACCGAAGCCGAGTGTTTCAGGGTGCCATGCTCTTCGGATTTTGAGATTTCCAGCTTTTTCAGCCCGGCATCGTCACCATCAAGCAGGTTGATATCCTTTTTGGCCATGTCGATGGCATAGAAATGGAGTTGCGAATTTTTAAACAGATCCTTGGGGGTATAGATCTCCAGCTGCGGGTGGGCTGGCGAAAACCGGTAGGTCTTCTCCCCTTCCACAACATATTTTCCAAGCCCAACAGCAGCCACGGCAAATCCTTCATCGGGCTTCATATACGAATAGGGGTAAAAGTTATAGGATTGCGCCACACCGCTGATGTGGGGGTAAAAATATCCATCGTATTGATGTCCTGCAACCTCCTGTATGATCACGGCCATCTTTTCTTCCTCTATCTTGTAGTTCACAGCCCTGAAATAGGCCTGCGCTGTGGGAGAAAATATGGAGGCAAATACCAGTTTTATGGCATCCATGGTTTGTTTGAGCCTCACCATAAGGTCGGGATGGTTGTTGGGCAGCAGGAATGTATCGAAGATCCCTGCAAAAGGTTGCATCAATGAATCCTCAAACAAACTGGAAGACCTGATTGCCAAGGGCTTATTGATCAGAGAAAGATAGATCTTCAGCCGTTTGATCAACCGGCTGGAGAGTTCTCCCTCCACAAACAATTTTTTAATCACCTCATAGTCTGGTTCTTCATAGATCTTGTCGTAGAGCTTGTTGTTCTGGATAAAAAGTTCAAACTCCTCGGTACCAATCACAGACGTTTTTGGGGTACAGATCCTGATATCAGGAACAATCTCCTGAAAACTGAAATTATTGATGAGCATATTGATGAATGCCAAGCCACGCCCCTTGCCTCCCAGCGAGCCCGGAGCCAGGCTTACCACATTGGTTTCATCCAGCAGAGCCGACTCTTCAAAATTGACCACTTTTCCCTTTTGTCTGTCTTGTATGCATTTTTCTATAATGTCGATCATGTAGTCCCGCACCGAACCCTGGCATTTAAAATCCTCTACCTTAAGGGGTTTGATCTTTTTGGCGATCTGAATCTCGCCCCGCGCCATAAGCCAGTGCGAGAAATGGTTCTTGCGGGCATGGTAGATGAGCGATTTGAGCGGAATAGACTTCAGGTGCGATTGAAACTCTTTCATGGAACGGGCAATGGCGATTTCCTTCCTGCCATCAGCATCACGATACACAAAGTTTCCGAAACCCAGGTAGTAATTGATAAAACTCTGCAGGTCCTGTTTCAGGGTTTCAGAGTTTTTATTGATAAAGGTAGATTTGAGCAGATAGGCATTCTGAGCGTTCTCCAGATCCGATGACTGAATTACCACGGGCAGTTCGGGCATCTGATCCTTTACGTAACTTACCAGGCTAAGCCCTGCATATTCGTCCAGCTTGCCGTTTTTTTCAAACTTCACATCGGAGATCAGGCAAAGCAGGTTGTCGCGGTACTGGTCAAACAGGGTAAGGGCTTCGGTATAGTTGGAGGCCAGGATCACCTTGGGGCGCACCCGCATTTTGAGCAGCTTATGGGTTTCGTCGGTGTTTACCTCCTCGATCAGCTGGCGGGTCTGCTCAATAACAATGGAGTAGAGAATGGGCAGGTATCGGGAGTAATACTTTGCGGAATCTTCCACCAGCAGTATAACGCGCACCATCCCGATATTGATGTCGTTCTCCACGTTCATGCGGTCCTCAATGTATTTTACCATGGCCAGGAACACGTTGGAATCGCCGTTCCATACAAATATTTTGTCAATGGAGCTGATGTTCTTGTTGCCATCTTCAAACAGGCCGATATCACTGTTGTTGTTGAGCAAAAGAAAGATGGGCAGATTGTGGTAGATCTGTTTGATAATGCGGCTGAGCTGAATGGGTGTGTTTTTATCCACTCCCATCATCACGATAACCATATCAAAGTGCTTCTCCTGTAGTTTCTCAAGTGCTTCTTCCGGGGTGGATACTCCGGTAATACGTGGAGCAGACGAAAGGTTGAGCTGGTAATACTCACCACGCACCTGCTCAAAGAAGCGTCCCTCCTGCTCAATGATGTAAGCATCGTAAAGATTGGCCACCAGCAGGATCTCCCGCACCTTGTAGGGCATCAGATCGTGGTATATATCGCGGTCGGAGTGGTGCTTGACAAGGAACTTCTGCAATAGCTGGCGGCTCATGGCTGCATGGGTACGTTCACTTTCCGGGGCTTCCTCCTGTGCCTTATCCGTACTTTTCTGGAGCAGCTTTTTGCCAATATAGGTATTCAGGTAACCCGAAATAAGGGAGCTCAGGTTGTTGATAAGATCTCTTTCTTCAATAAGAAATGGCCCTTCATCTTTCTGGGGATGCTGGCTGAGGTAAAAAACCTCAATACATCCCTCTTTGCCATCGATGGTTTCAAAGGTTTTCTTCTGATACCATGGCGATTCCCTGAATTTTGCACTGCTCAGATAGATCCCTGTTCCGTACCTTATCCTTGCAACGGCATCATCAGGATATTGCCATGCCGGGGGCAACTGCTCTGCAATCTGCTTCAGCATTTCGGGAATGGGGCGGTCTTCCTTTAATATCCGGGTGGTTTTATTAATGGCACCAAGCTCTTTAAGCCTTTCCCGTTTTTCGGCCAGCAGTCGCTGGATCTCGTCCTGGCTGATGGAAAATTTGGGAAGGCCCTGGGGATTGAGATCAGAAGCGGGTGGCGAAGGAGTTATTTGCTGGGTTCCTGGTGCATTTTTAT
>SLIL01000436.1 GCA_007135645.1 Bacteroidales bacterium | reverse complement strand
CACGCTAAGATAATTGCCGTGCTTTTCTTTGATTATCAATTTTCAGGCCAATTTTTTCGTTCAGATAAACCGACCAATAAGATCATCATCGGCAATACTGGGCAGGGTAACTTTGAGCCTGGGCTCAGCCTCCATAGCCCTTTTTATGGCAAATATTGCTTCTTTATTGCGGGCCCAGCTTCTGCGCGAGATCCCATTATTTACATCCCAGAAAAGCATGGAGCGCAATCTTCTGTCCGAATCCTCAGTGCCATCCAGCACAAGTCCGAATCCGCCATTGATCACCTCTCCCCAGCCAACACCCCCGCCATTATGAATGGAAACCCAGGTTGCACCCCTGAAGCTGTCGCCTATCACGTTGTGTATGGCCATATCAGCCGTAAACTGCGACCCGTCATAAATATTGGAAGTTTCCCTGAACGGGGAATCGGTGCCCGACACATCATGATGGTCGCGCCCCAGGATAACAGGGCCTGATATTTTTCCTTCCCTGATAGCCTTGTTAAACGCTGCGGCAATCCGGATCCTTCCCTCAGCATCAGCATAAAGGATGCGGGCCTGTGAGCCCACCACCAGCTTGTTCTCTTCGGCCTGGCGTATCCAGAGCAGATTGTCGGCCAGTTGTTGCCTGATCTCTTGAGGTGCTCCCTGCATCATTTCTTCCAGCACCTGTGCAGCAATATGATCGGTTGTCCTGAGATCTTCGGGATCAGAAGTTGCGCAAACCCAGCGGAAGGGCCCAAATCCATAATCAAAGCACATGGGGCCCATGATATCCTGCACATAGGAAGGATATCTGAACTTTCCATCATTGGCAAAAATATCTGCCCCTGCCCTGCCTGCTTCCAGCAAAAAGGCGTTACCATAATCCCAGAAGTACATTCCCCGCTCGCTCAGGATATTGACTGCCTTTACATGGCGCTTCAAAGAATCCTGCACTTTCTGGCGGAACCGTTCAGGATCATTGGCCATCATATCATTGGCCTCTTCAAAGGACAGCCCCACGGGATAATACCCTCCTGACCAGGGGTTGTGCAAAGAGGTTTGATCAGACCCCAGTTCTACTTCAATCTCATGCTTTACAAATGCCTCCCATAAATCAACTATGTTTCCCTGGTAAGCAATGGATACGGCCTCTTTGGCAGCCTTGGCTTCCCTGATGCGGATCATGATCTTGTCTGTATCATCATAAACTTCATCAACCCAGCCCTGCGAATGCCTTACCTGGGTAGCCTTGGGGTTTACTTCAGCCACCACGCATACCGCCCCGGCAATAACAGCTGCTTTGGGCTGCGCCCCCGACATTCCTCCCAACCCACTGGTAACAAATAATTTACCGGCGAGCCCTTCCTCTCCTTTGCTGAATTTTCTTCCGGCATTCAGCACCGTGATCGTGGTACCATGTACGATACCCTGTGGCCCGATATACATAAACGAACCTGCCGTCATTTGCCCGTACTGGGTTACTCCAAGAGCGTTGAACCGCTCCCAGTCATCAGGCTTGGAGTAGTTGGGGATCATCATCCCGTTGGTCACCACTACACGTGGAGCATCTTTGTGTGAGGGATACAGGCCCATGGGGTGCCCCGAATACAGCACCAGGGTTTGTTCATCGGTCATTTCAGCAAGGTATTGCATGCACAATAAATACTGTGCCCAGTTCTGGAACACAGCTCCATTGCCCCCATAAGTGATAAGCTCATGGGGATGCTGTGCCACGGCATAATCCAGGTTGTTGCTCAACATGAGCATGATGGCAGCCGCCTGCTTTGACTGATGGGGAAAGTCATCGTATCTGCGCGCATAGATCTTGTAATCGGGACGGAAGCGATACATGTAAATCCGGCCGTATTCCTTTAGTTCTTCCGCAAATTCTTTTGCCAGCTCTTCATGGTGCTTTTCAGGAAAGTAGCGCAACGCATTCTTCAAAGCAAGCCGTTTATCTTCCCGACTTAAGATATCCTTACGTTTTGGGGCATGGTTCAGTTCCGGGTCCCACGTTTTGGGTGCTGGCAATTCATCGGGGATCCCCTGCAAAATCTGCTGCCTGAAAGCTTCTTTTGAAATATTTTCTGTCATTTTAGGTTGTGTTTTGATAGTTTGAAAGGGTGAATGAGGATTTAGTTGCAATCGTCTACTTCGTCCACATCAAAAATTCCAAAGTCCCAGGAGAAAGCTTCTTTCTCCACATCCTCCATCTTCATCCCCTCAAGACTAAAACGCAAACCTGCAGGACCACCCCTGCGGCTTTGACCGGCCCTGAAACAAAGGGTGTTTTCTTCGCTTTCATAAACCAATTGCTGGCCATCATAAAAGCCTACGGTAAAGGTCCATTTTACGGCTGTTTCTCTTTCATTGGTAACACGCAGGTTGAGCACTGCATCACTGTCCTTGTTAAATACTGACAGGCGGTGCCAGCGGTACATGACTTTCATTCCTTCTTCATTTTCAAACTCGGAGTAGCCGCGCTGTGCCTGGAGCGACAGGGCTGTAAAAATAAATGTGGCGGTAATTAAGAGTAGCTTTTTCATTTTATTGATGGTTATTGAGTTATAAGTTATTGAATTAATGGGTTAATGGGTTATTTTTGATTTATGATTTAGAGGGTTATTGATGATTACAAAAGTTTGAGCCTGATCCAAAATATTTTTTTCTATATTTGATAAATTACCTGACTTTTCAACTCGCAGAGTTTTGATTAGTTGCAAACTCCCCCTTTTAGGGGGTCAGGGGGGTATTGCATTTTTAGTAACTTGTAAATGAGCTATTGGTTATTGGTTATTTAGTTTTAAAAATAAAACCTGAGTTTAAATATGCTTTAATTCATTCTTCCAGTGGTGTTCGATTTCATGATCTGAGGCAAAAGGAAGCTGCATCATTTCATGGACAAAATTAAGATAAGATTGGCTATTTTCACAAACTTTCATTGCATCAAAATATTGTTTTCCACCCGAAAAAACACCGCTCATATAATACCACACTGCTTTTAATTGCCCCAGTATTTTTTTCTCGTTGTTTATTCGTGAACCTTTTCCCTCTGCCAGATCATTGCAAAAAGCCCCTATCCTGTCTCTTTTTTCCTGATCACCAAGGTTTATACCTTTGATCTGTGCTGCAAGGAATGGATTGATCAATGCCCCACGGCCGGCCATCCAGCTGCTTACCCCAGGATTGCTATTGCTTAACTCCCTGTACCGGGTAGTATGAAAAATATCTCCATTGTAAGTTACCGGTATATTGCTCATCGCCAGGTACTTTCTAAAGGTATCCACATCTACATTGCCAAGATACCGTTGCTTTCCTATGCGGGGATGGATGATCAGCTCTTTCAGCGGGTAATCATTGAGAATTTCAAGGATGGAGGACAGCTCATCGGGGTGATGATATCCCAGCCTGGTCTTTATGGACAGGCCAATAGTGATTTTGGACATGATCTCATCCAGCAGTTCCCTTACTTTTTCTGGAAAGGGCAATATGCCGCACCCTCTCATTTTGTTGGCCAGTCTCGAGAAGGGGCATCCCATATTCCAGTTTACATGCCCATAGCCATGATCGGCCAGGAAGTCGGCAATGGCAAGCACCTCCTGGCTGTCAATGCTTACAAACTGAGGGATGGTTTCGATGGTATTTCCGGAGGCAGGCAGCACATCGGCAAATTTGGATGGATTTACCTTCTCAGGATGAATACCGGAGATGAAAGGGGCAAAAACGCGATCGAGGCCCGGGAAGTGCTTTGCATAAGCATTTCGGTAAATCCGGGTGGTAATCCCCTGGAAGGGGGCAAGGGAAAGGTTGATTGCCATAGGTTGCAGAATGAAATTTTCAGGTGCAAAATTACAATTATTGATCCACCCGTGCTGCTTATTCTCAGAAATGCCTAATTTTATGCTTTGAATAAAACTGATCAACAGCTATGCGAACAGAAAAAGACCTTACAGGAGAGGTTCCCATCCCGGCCGATGCGCTATACGGCATTCATGGCTGGCGGGCATCAAAAAACTTCGCCAATACCACTCCCTTTTCTTTACCCTGGTACAAGGCCATTGGAAAAGTGAAGCAGGCCTGTTATGAAACAGCCTTATCCTTTTCTAAAGCTGCCAACAGCAAGTTTCCTGAAAAGCCCCTTCCGGCCGGGTGCGAAAATCCTGAAATACTGCAATTGCTAAGTGAAGCGGCAGCAGAAGTATCGCATGGGGAGCACTTTGATCAGTTTATCGTTCCGGCCATGCAGGGCGGTGCCGGAACCGCCATAAACATGAATGTGAATGAGATCCTTGCCAATGT
>SLIL01000229.1 GCA_007135645.1 Bacteroidales bacterium | reverse complement strand
TCTGAAAGACTTTGTCCTTTTTCTTTTGCATATTCTTTTGCAATTTCAATGACCTCTTTTTCTATTGTCAAAGTTAATTTAGTATTCATATCAATTATCTTTTTGACAAAAATACGTGTTTCATTTCAAATTTACAACACGTGCTGTTTTTAATGAGAGCTAACGTTGCTACAACCCCTTTGTCGATTAGGTTTTAACATACAAATTGTGCCTATTTCCTATACATCCCATATTTCAAAATGTGAGTGATTGATACCACTTTGCAGTGAAAAGTTATCCTAATAAATGTACTTCCGGTAATGGATACCAAAATGCCTTTTCAATAAGTTCATTGCTTTTTTCAGTACCTAAATTCATAAAATCAATGATTTTATCCTCTGGCGGAAAATAGGAATGACAATATCGGGGAATAACATTTTCCGGCACAATGCCAATATAATCGGCCCCACTTGCCATTTTGCAAATTTCTTCTGCTTGCCAAAGTACAAATGGAATCTCCTTTTTGTATAAAGCAATGGCAATTTTTATCGTTTCTATTACCCTTACCCTGCTACTGCCATCTAATCGCAGATACCAACCATTTTTGTCCTGGCAAACGTAAAGGGAAATATGCGTAGAGTTGCCCCCCCGGCATATCTCCCATGGATGCCCACCACAATTCCTTTCCGATTCGTACCACTTACTGAAATCCTGATATGATTCCTCATTGAGCTTTGTAAGTCCGCAATCTCTGCCATCAGCCATTGCAATATATTTTTCTTTTGCGGTCAGGGTTTTATTGGATTTGGCAAAATACTGGTTTGCATCGTATCCAACTTCGCAAAAACGGAAAAAGTCTCCGGAGCTAATTGACGATAAATACTTGAATGTTTTTGATTCTGATTGAACTTTTACTTTATTGAGGATTTCTAAAGAATCAGTGGTAATCTTTTGAAATTCTTCCCCAAATTCCGGTAGTATTGACCAGAAATCGCTTCTCAATATACGGCCTACCCGTTTTCTGTAAGGCAAATTGGATTCAATAAAATCGTTATAACGTGCCGCATCCTTTTTAATTGAATCAATTGTTTGCGCTGTTTCCTTCAATAGCCATTCTGCTAAAGTTGTTTGAAAATCAGAACAATCCTCATTATTTGATTCGTCTGATTTAAATTGAAAGATTAACTTTGAATCAATATAGAAATAATGCACATCAGCGTATTTTGCAACCGCAAATTTATACCACTTCACTTCATCAGGATAGTAATAATGCCATATTTCTTCAAAGTCTTGCATGTTGTTGACTTCCCCCTCTTCCAGATATTCATTGTAATCCCCAAAATCTTCTATCCTTCCTCGTTTAGCAGTAATCCATATACTTCGATATTCGTCATCACCCTGTTTTTCCAGAGAGCACATCATTTTAAAAATATCAGCCAATCGCTGAATAATGACCTCATTTTCAACTACAGGGTGACTCTCACATGCATAAACCATATTGTCAATGTATGGTGCTGTATTGTTATTTAATTCCATCATGCTTTTATTCGTTTTATTGACATTTTTCATTAAGCAAATTTAAATATAATTCGTTGAATTCTTCGCCGTAGCATGGGCTTTGGCTTGTTGCCAAATTTCTGTCCCTTATTGCGAAACCTTTGCCGGGATGGCCCTTAACATGTTTAGAGCTAATGGTTTTGGTATTGGGGATCATAAAGCAGCGTTCTTCACCACTGCCTTCTTCTTCCAGCGGCCGGTTTTGTAGTAGATGTATGAGGCCCCGAAACCAAAGGCCCAGGCTATGGGAATGCCCCACCAGATGCCTGTTTCGCCCATTTGCTGCGACAGGAAATAGGAAAATGGCACCCTGAGCACCCACAGCGAAAACAGGGTAATAAACATGGGTACAAGTGTATCCCCGGCACCGCGCAGGGTGCCATGCATCACAAACATAGCGCCAAAAACAATGTAAAACGAGCTTACAATCACCAGGTAGTCGTAGCCTATGTCAATAACGAGCTGGTCATCGGTAAAAAACCCCATAAGTGTTCTGCCAAACATCCAGGCAATAATGGTAATTAAGAGGGAGTAGCCGCTGGTCATGATCAGGGTTGACCTTAGCCCTTTTTTTACCCGTTCAACTTTGTTGGCCCCGATATTTTGCCCCACGAAGGTAGAAAGGGCCAGGCCAAAGTTCATGGCGGGCAGGGTAGCAAAGGAATCGATGCGCCAGGCAATGGAATAGGCAGCAATGGTGGGGGTGCCAAACATATTTACAATGGTCATCAATGCCGCCATACCCAGGGAAACAAAGGTGTGCTGCAACCCGGTCGGAATGCCAATGCGCAGGCTATGCCTGAAGATCTCCCTGTCAAAGGTAAGGCCCCTGAAGGAAAACCTGATCAGGGGATGATAACGGTTAAGGTAGATCACCGACAACCCAAAGGCAATGGCCTGTGCCAGCACCGTGGCAAAGGAGATTCCTGCAATACCCCATTCAAAAACAGCTACAAACAAAAGGTCGAAACCGATATTCAGAAAGGTGGAGATAATAAGGAAGTACAAGGGAGTTTTGGAATCCCCCATACCGCGAAGCACTGCACTGGTGCCATTGTACCCCGACATGAATATAAGCCCTGCCACATACACGTTAAAATACTGCATAGCCTGGCCAAGCAATTCTTCCGGTAGCCCTATGAGCCTGAATATCTGCTCACTGAAAATAAGCCCCAGCACCGAAAGAACTATCGAAGCAATGAAAAGAAAAATAAATGCAGTATCAATTGCCCGTTTTACCTTTTCAAAGTTTTTGTTGCCAAAGTATTGGCTGATGACCACGTTGATCCCGGTGGTGATACCAATCATAAGGCTTATAAGTACAAAAATTACGGGAAACGATGCCCCGGAGGCTGCCAGGGCTTCCGTACCCAGGTAATAGCCAATGATCAGGGTATCAACAATATAGTACAACTGCTGAAACACATTACCCAGTAGCATAGGCAGTGCAAAAATAAGGATCTGTTTACCTTCAGGGCCACGGGTAAGGTCGCGCATGGATTGGATTGATAGTGAGGTTTGCTATTGTTGTTTGATCAGTAAGTGGTAAAAACACCAGATCAAAGCCTATTGTTTAAACCAATGGCAGCGCAAAAATAGGTAAATCCATACTAAGGATGCTATTTAAATTTTGTAAATTTGCCCATAATTCCATTTCAAAGATCAGCAACCATTTTCTTCATCAACAAAAAAACAATGGACCTGTCGATTATCGTGCCTTTGTACAATGAGCAGGAATCACTATCTGAACTGGTATCCTGGATTGGTAAGGTTATCAAAAACAAATACGAAACAGAGGTCATCCTTCTTGATGATGGCAGCTATGATGGTTCGTGGGAAGAGATCGAACGGTTGAAGGAGGTTTATCCTTTTGTAAAAGGGATCCGCTTCAGGAGGAACTATGGCAAGTCTGCGGCTCTGAATGTTGGTTTTGCCAGGGCAAAGGGAAAAGTTGTTGTTACCATGGATGCTGACCTGCAGGACAGCCCTGAAGAAATACCTGAACTGGTTGAAATGATCCGCTCCGGGAAATACGACCTGGTGAGCGGATGGAAAAAGGACCGTAAGGACCCGATAACCAAAACCATTCCCACCAAAATATACAACTGGGCAACCCGCATGGCAACCGGCATTAAACTGCACGACTTTAACTGTGGTTTGAAGGCCTACAGGTGCGAAGTGATAAAAAGCATAGAAGTGTATGGCGAAATGCACCGCTACATCCCCGTCATGGCGAAATGGGCAGGCTTTAAACGAATTGGGGAAAAGGTTGTTGCACACCAGAAGCGAAAGTATGGAAGGACTAAATTTGGGATCGAGCGTTTTATCAATGGCTTCCTCGATTTGCTCTCCATTACGTTTGTAACCCGGTTTGGGCGTAAGCCCATGCATTTATTTGGCTTGCTGGGGACATTGCTCTTTCTGATGGGGTTTGTTATTGCAACCTATCTTGCTTATGCCAAGTTTTTCTGGCTGGAATACAGAATGACCGAGAGGCCCTTGTTCTTTTTTGGGTTGCTGGCCATGATCCTGGGGACACAGCTTTTCCTTACAGGGTTTCTTGCCGAGCTGGTTTCACGCAATTCGCCCGACCGCAACAAATACTTAATCGAAAAAACTACGGAGGAACATTGGCAAAAGTCATCATATTAGGTTCTGCATATCCCTTGAGAGCCGGCGGTTTAGCCACTTTCAACGAAAGACTTGCCCAGGAATTTGTGGATCAGGGGCATGAGGTAATTGTATATAC
>SLIL01000421.1 GCA_007135645.1 Bacteroidales bacterium | reverse complement strand
CGGAACTTCCATTCCCCATCCAGGGATTGATAAAAAGGGCTCCGCGACCAGTCGCCCGAAAGTGCATCGTTAAGGTTGTCGAATACCACAAGGGGTAAATGGGCAGGTTCCTGGCCCTCCTCAACCAAAGCAGGGTTTACAATATACCTTTTAAGATCGGCAGTTGTATGAACCTGGCCCATGATCCCTAAACAACACAACAAAGCAACAACAACTAGTATGTTTTTTTTCATGAATAAAGTATTTAAAGTTGGACTGTGTAATTCTTTTTGTCAGATTCGTTTATTTGTTAAACAGATACAAAAATAACATAAATAAGTAGCTGACAATGGATTCAAATGTGTCATTTCAGGGGGAGGATTGTTAATTTTTTGGCACCGGCAAAACGCTAAACCCTGCAAGCGGTTGAAAACCCTTGAAGCGGTTGGGTTAAGCCAAAAATGGATTTGTGGTTTTATTGTCAATAATCGGCTATTTTTGACAAATAAAGTGTATGGTTGATAGGATTTGACAGAAAAACACTACATTTGTCAAAATAAGCTCTTTTTTGACAAAAAGAAAACGTGATGTCAAATTCTACTGAACCCTTCGATAGAAATACGCCTTACAATAGGTTGCCCTTTCTCCCGCCTGATGATGAAAAGGTGGAAACCAGGGAGGTTTACAGGGCATTAAATAATGCCAACAAAGCCCTTGCGGAGCTTAAAGGGATAGCGAAGAAGTTGCCCAATCAATCCATGCTGGTGAATACCATTGCCTTAAGGGAAGCCAAGGCTAGTACAGAGATTGAAAATATTTTCACTACTGACGATGAACTGTATAAAGCACTCACTATTAGTGAATACAGTGCAAAAGGTAATGCAAAAGAGGTTTTAAGGTATAGACAGGCACTTTGGAAAGGCTATAATGATATAGTAAAGCATAAGGCCCTGACCATTGAAACCATGATCGATATTTATCAGGAAATTAAGCAGGTCAACGATGGTATCAGGCCGCCACAAACTGAAACCGTAATCCTTAAAAGGGGAAGCGGGAAACTGACGGGCGAAGTTGTTTATACCCCACCCAGGGGGGAACATGTTATACAGCAAAAATTGGCCAATCTGATTGAATATATAAACGATGATGCAAAATACCCTTACGACCCTTTGCTGAAAATTGTCATTTCCCATTATCAGTTTGAGGCCATTCACCCGTTCAGGGATGGCAACGGAAGGGCGGGAAGAATTTTGTGTATTCTGCTGATGAACCAGAAGCAACTGCTGGATGTCCCCATTCTTTACCTAAGTGCTTATATCATAAGAGCAAAGGACCAGTACTATGAATATCTTAAAAATGTAACAACTTTGAGAAAGTGGGATTCATGGATCATTTATATGCTCAAAGCGGTAGAAGAAACCTCCAGGTACACCATTAGCAAAATTGAGCAAATTGACCGGCTTTTCTCAAAAACCTGCGAATTGATAAACGATAAACATCCATCAATAAGGAAAGAATTCATTGAAAAACTTTTCGAACAGCCCTACATAAGCCCCAGAAAACTGTTGGACAGCGACATAAAAAGCCTTAATACGGCAAAAAAATACCTCAGGGAGCTTGAGAGATCAGGCATTGTGGTTTCAGAAAAGATTGGCAAGGAAATCGTTTATCTGAATATTGACCTGTACAATGTTTTATCTGAATCTTAACCAGGGATAGGGCTCTTACCCATTACCCCACTAAGCCCTTCAAGCGGTTGCAAACCCTTGATGCGGTTGGGTCAGAAGGGATAAAAAATCCGAAAATTGCACATCGCATTGAGCAATTTTACCAATATATTGCTAAACGTGTTGTGCATTTTGTATCTTTGTGAAAACAACGGAAAAAAATATGAGAACGTTATACCAGAAATTTGAAAGGCTTTTACAAAGTACGACAACAGATTTTAAACGTTATTTGTACAACAAAATCCCTTGGGAAAGTCGTATGATTGGCATCATTGGTGCTCGTGGAGTTGGAAAAACAACAATGATCCTTCAACATATTAAAGAAAAACTTGATAGTAAAAAAGCCTTGTATGTATCAGCTGATGATATGTACTTTGGCGTTAATAAACTTATTGATTTAGCGGATGATTTCCATAAAAATGCAGGAGAATATTTATTCATTGACGAAATACATAAATACCCTGACTGGTCGCGAGAAATTAAAAATATTTACGATTCTTTTCCTGCACTGAGAGTGGTATTTACGGGCTCTTCTGTACTTGATATCCTTAAAGGCTCTGCCGATTTAAGCCGTCGGGCCATTATGTGCAAATTACAAGGATTATCATTTCGTGAATACCTGAAATTATTTCATAATCATGATACTAAAGTTTACTCCTTAGAAGAAATCATCCATAATGAAGTGAAACTTGAGAATATTCAACACCCATTACCGCTGTTTAAAGACTATTTAAGGCGCGGATACTATCCATTTGGTTTAGAAAATGAAATGAATGTACGCTTAGGTCAGGTTATTGTTCAAACCTTAGAATCAGATATTCCACAATACGCAAATCTGAATGTGGGCACAAGTCGAAAGCTGAAACGATTGCTTTCCATAATTGCGGAAAGTGTACCTTTTAAACCCAATTTTTCAAAAATATCCGAAATGATTGGTGTAAGCCGAAATTCCTTAGATGATTATTTCGCCTATATGGAAAAAGCAGGTCTTATTGGGCAATTACGCAATGAATCGACAGGTATTCGGGAATTGGGAAAAGTTGAAAAGGTGTATTTGGACAATACGAATATCATTTTCAACTTAGCAGGAGAAAAAACAAATGTTGGAAATATTCGGGAAACATTCTTTTTTAATCAAATGCGCGTGAATAATGAAGTGGTATCTTCCAAAAAAGCAGATTTTGTAATTGAACCCTATACATTTGAGGTTGGAGGAAAAAATAAACAACAGCACCAGATTGAAAAAGACGGTAATTCATTTGTTGTAAAAGATGACATTGAATATGGCTACCGCAATGTGATACCTCTTTGGGCTTTTGGTTTGAATTACTAATATGAACTGTGCTGAACACCAAGCCCTTCAAGCGGTTGCAAACCCTTGATGCGGTTGGGTTATAAGGGGGAGAAAGCCAGGCAGAAACAAATCATCAGGCTTCAGAAAGAAAAGCTGCAAGTTCCCAACCGCCAGGAACTGGAAGCTTGCAGGGCAACTTCCAGCTTCCGGGTACAATGCAACCAATCCGGAAGCTTCCAGTTCCGTTGGAAGCTGGAAGTTCCTAACGTTCAATGCAACCAACCCGGAAGCTTCCAGTTGCTTCTGAAGCTGGAAGTTCCTAATGTTCAATGCAACCAACCTGGAAGCTTCCAGTTCCTTTGGAAGCTGGAAGTTCCTGACCGTGCAAGACCAATTAAATGCCCATATAAATCATTCTATATCTCCTGTTTTTCCTTGCTTCTTCTTTCCTCCAGCTCCTGGGTCATAAGTTTTACTTTTTCCTCATTGAGCGGATAGGTAAGGTAAATGAGCAATGCCACGATGCCTATCAGTGCCGGAATGAGACTGAATAGCAACAGCAATCCCCTGAGGCTTTCAGCGGTCTGCATTACATTGGGTTCAAATCCTACCCCGGCCATAAGGTTAAGGCTGATAAATGCGGCAATGGCCCAGCCAAACTTCTGCGACATGGTGGAGGCTGAAAATACCAGCCCCGTTGCCCGGCGTCCACGGATCCATTCGCCGTAGTCAGCAGTATCGGCATACATTGCCCAGAGTAGAACGCTCAATGGTCCACCCGTCATGGATCCGGTAATTTGCAGGAAGTAAATAAGGCCCAACTGCTCTACGGAAAGAAAATAGATGAACCCTGTGCTGAAAATGGCGATGATAAAGAACAGGATAAATGTTTTCTTTTTCCCCAGCTTTTTGGATACCCATAGTACCACGATCACGCCCAGCAGGGATGACAACTGCCCTATGGTGTTGTAAGCCGAGACCAGGGTCTCGAAACTGTAGGTATGGGTGCCAATAAATGGGAGGGTAAGGGTTTGCTGATCAATAAAATACTTGAAGTAGTGAGCGGTAACACTGCTGCGGATAGCCACGAACAATACAAAAGTAAGGGTTGTGGCCAGTAGAATCAGCCAGGGCTTATTGGTAACCAATTCGTAAATATCCTTTTTTATGGAAGATTTCTGGCTGGGCGGAGGAGATACCCTTTCGCGGGTTCCCTTAAAGGTGATCATAAAGAAGATAACCGCTGCAATCCCATAAACGATAAATGCATATTGCCAGCCCTGCTGATCGTTGCCCCCTCCAAGGTATTTGGTCATGGGCAGCAGAGTAGCTGATACCAGGATACCGGCACCAAAGGCAAAAATAAACTTCATGGATGAAACCGCGGTACGGTCGTGGGAGTTGGGCGAAATAACACCCATAAGAGCTGTGTAGGGAATATTAATGGCGGTGTACATCACCATGATCAGGATAAACGTGGTATATGCCCAGATGATCTTGCCGCTTTCGCTGAAATCGGGAGTGGTAAATACCAGCACCCCGGATATGGCAAAAGGAACGGCCAGCCAGAGCAGGTAAGGCCTGAATTTTCCCCAGCGGGTATTGGTGCGGTCGGCGATCATTCCCATGATAGGGTCGTTGACCCCGTCAAACATCCGCGTAACCAGAAACATGGTTGCGGCAACCGAAGCCGGGATAATAAAAACATCGGTATAAAAATAAACCAGGTACAGCATGAAGGTTTGCCAGTAAAGTACCGATGCCAGGTCGCCAAAACCATAGGCTACCTTTTCCTTAAACGAAAGCAGAGGGGAATTCCTTTCCATAGAAGTATTGATTTTTAAAGTTTTGCATTAATAAGAAAAATCCGGCCCTTATGAAAACCGGATTTTCCAAAATTAGTAATTAAATTTGCATATAAACATTTACTGTGTGTATTTGATTTAAAATTAAATTGCATTGCAAAGCATTAGCTGGTTATATTTTATCAGTTTTTCCGAACCTTATATAACCCAGTATATTTTAGCTGGGACGAATACAACCAGAATCACCTGACAATATAAGTTTTTGAGAATTAGTTAGTTAATAGATGTTGGTTTAATATAAGCACAGAAAACAATCGTTTGTCCTGCTAAAGTAGATATTCTTTGATTAAGAGGATAATTTTTTAACAAAAAAATAATTTCATAAACTTATCGAAATGCAATTTTCAGGGAAACTTAAATGATGGATGACTTTCAATACAATAAGAGTGAAATATGAACAAAATTTTAAATGCTAACACAAGAAATATATTAATTAATTTACTCTCATTAATCAGATTGTTGATAAACAGTATTGTAATCTTAAATTAAAAATTATGAAGACGATTATCGGGGCATCATTGCCCAACATTCCATGGGAAGAAAAACCCGCCAACTACAATGAGCCCATGTGGCGATACAGTAAAAATCCGGTTATAGGATGGAATCCAACAGAGTCCATTGCCAGGGTTTACAACAGCGCGGTACTGCCCCATGAAGGCCAGTTTATAGGCGTTTTCAGGGCCGATCATAAAAACGGGCGTGCCAATATCCATTTTGGCCGGAGCAAAGACGGGATCAATTTTGACATTGACGACCATGTAATCCCCTGGGTTGACAGGGAAGGGAATCCTTTTCCGGTCAGTTATGCCTACGACCCGCGCTTTGTAAAAATTGATGATATCTTTTATGTGATCTGGTGCGACGATATGCACGGTGCCTCCATTGGCATGGGATATACCACAGACCTGAAGAACTGGGTGCGGCTTCCCAATCCCCTGATGCCTTTTAACCGAAACGGGGTATTGTTTCCGCGCAAGATCAATGGTATGTACAAATTGCTTAGTCGACCTTCCGACAGCGGTCACACCCCTTTTGGTGATATTTTTATCAGTGAAAGCCCCGACCTGATCTACTGGGGAAACCACAAGTGGGTTATGGGAAAGGGAGGAAAAGGATGGTGGCAGGGAGTGAAAATTGGTTCAGGTCCCGTGCCCATTGAAACTACCGAGGGATGGCTGATGTTTTATCATGGTGTTTCTACCACCTGCAATGGCTTTGTTTACAGCCTGGGAGCGGTGATCCTGGATATTGACGAACCTTCAAAGGTGAAATACCGCTGTGGCAATTATCTCCTTACTCCCCAGGAACCCTATGAGGTAGCTGGATTTGTGCCCAATGTTATCTTCCCTTGTCAGAATATTTATGATGCCGAAACCGGACGCATTGCCATTTATTATGGTGCCGCAGACACCTACACGGCCATTGCTTTCTGCCAGGTGGATGAGGTGATTGCCTACATTAAGAAACACCACGAAGAAGTGTAGATCAGTTTCTGCGTTTTTTGCAGTCAATAAATATAAGCAGGTGAGCAGAAAATGAGGCTCACCTGCTTTTTTTGTACACGTAAATGACCTCAGCTTTTCACTTTTAAGGCAGATTTTACTGTTTCTTTCAAAATACACAACCTTCAGGTAGTCAGGTGTATGTGTGTGTTTGTAGCAGTATTGTTGCAGCGATTTCTCATTGCTGTAGCAGAACTGTGCAGTGTAAAAATTTGCATCCCGCCCCTTGCACATCGTATTATTGCTAAAACTTTTTTTCAGTGGCTACCAATAACTCTTCAAAACAGGAAAAAGAAAACAGGAAAGAAACCGGATCATCCGATTCTGAGCTGAAGATATTGCTGGATCAGATTAAATTGAGAAACGAGGCTTTGAGAAAAATCCACAATTTTTTTAATGAAGAAAAAGAACATTCCCAAAAGAAGAATACCCCCGATAATCCTTAAATCAGTAAATGTTATCAATTTTAATTAAAATCAATCTATACCCGTCGAATTTGACATTTTACTAACTAAACCAATGAATGACATGAAAGCTGGATTACTTTTTACATTTTTAACTGCACTTTTTTTCCTGTGCACGAAACCGGCCATGGCCGACTACCCCTTCACTGAAGATTTTGAAGCAGGTGATGAGATTCCTGTTGGCTGGACAGTTTACAACCTTGCCGGAGAAATGACCTGGGATATTACGGAGAATAATAACCATACTCCCGGTGGATCAAGATCAGCATGGCATAACTTTGCTGCAGCAGATCAGGATGGCTGGCTGGTAACACCGCAGATCAGCATGCCCGCAGAAGGGTTCTTCTATTTAACCTTCTGGCATTACAACGGCGACCCCACATGGTATGGTAAGAACAGTGTGCTGGTAAGCACCGGAAGCCCTGATCCTGACGACAATGAGTATGTTGAAGTATGGACGGTTTCTGAAGTAACCAACCAATGGCTTCAGGTGGCTATTGACCTTGAAACCTATGCCGGTGAAGATATTTATATTGCTTTCCGCTATGAAGGTAATTATGCACACTTCTGGTTTATTGATGATGTATCATTGGGCGAGGAGCTGAATACCGATCCCATTATGGTAGTTACACCTGAAGAAATTGAGCAATCAGTAAGCCAGACAGGCACATCAACCAACAGGATAAACGTTCATAATGAAGGCCTGGGAACACTTGTCTTTGATGTTGAAGTGGAGTATACAGACGAAGAGGGATGGCTGGCCATTGATCCGGTTTCAGGCACCGTTGCAGGGAATTCAACAAAAATTGTGGATCTTACTTTCAGCGGAATGGGTCTTGATTTTGGTTCTTATTCAGCGGTTATTACGGTAACATCTGATGATCCTGAAAACTCTGAAGTTACCATCCCGGTAACCATGAATGTGATTGATGTAAGCCCGGTAAATCTTGTTGTGTTGCAAGATATGTACACATTTCCGGTTGCTATATCTGAGAATGGCGAACATGTGGTTGGTTCTCCATTTGGTGGATTATCAGCCTACTACTGGTCACAGGAAACCGGAGTGATAAACCTTGCAGCATCCGTAGCCGGGGTATCCAACACCGGTGAGGTAGTTGTTACCTATAATGATCCTGATCTTCTGCATAATGGCAATGCGGTGCAGGTTGCAAGCCGTTGGAGTTTCGCAACGCAGGAGTTTGAATTTCTTGGAATGAATCCTGCTGTCCCTGAGTTTTTTATGACAGATTATAACAACAGCTGGGGAATATCTTCTGATGGAACCATCGTTGGGATGCAATATTATCCACCTTATCAATACAAAGCCTTCAGCTGGACAGAAGAAGATGGATACGATAACATTGGTGATCATGCTTCACTGGAGGGCAACCGCCCCAATGGTATTTCTGCCAATGGTGAAATTATATATGGATGGGGAGTAACATCGGGTGCAAGCCGTTCACCACTCATCTGGCATGATGGCGAGATAATTTTCATTGACCAGTCTGCCTGGGGTGAAGCCTATGCTGCTTCTCCCAATGGATTGTATGTTACCGGAACCAGATCATCTGAAGGTTTTATCTGGAACTCAAGTACCGGGGAAACCATCTACTTTGAAAACACCCTCAATCCCGGAAGTATCAACCCTGCTGCAATTACCAATGATGGTTGGGTGTTTGGCTATACCGCCGAAGGATTTCCCGCATTACCTCCCGGACGCAGGGCTTTTGTAAGGAATCCTTCCGGGGTTTTGACAACTTTCAATGATTATGCCGTAAGCCGTGGCTGGTTTGATGCTGCTGAATGGACTTTCTATGCCATAAGTGGTGTTTCGGCTGATGGCAACCGCTTTATCGGAGCTGGCTTCGATAAAGATGGAAACGATCAGAGTTTTATGATCGACTTTGCTCCTTCCCAGCCGGTTATTGAGGTGGATCCTTTAAGTCTTAGTGAAACCCTTGATGTGGGGGAAACTTCAGAACATATGCTTGAAATATCAAATTCAGGAGAGGGTGCACTTACTTATAATGCAGTTATTCAATATGTGGTTGAAGATACTAAGGTTCAGGAAGTACCTAAAGGCAGATCGGCCCGCAAAAGTAATCTTGATCTGGGTAGAAAAGCTGGTACCGACGGATTCCATCCTGTAACCAAGGCTAATGAGAAAAATGGCGTAATCCTTAATTATGACGGCGCCAATGTGGATGCCATCGGTTTAATTTCCGGAGGTACTTTTTACGGAGCAGCCCGATATACTTCTCCAATGGTAGCTCCTTTTAGTGGTTATCTGCTTGAATCAGTAGATGTTTATATTGGTGCTGTTCCCACCGAAATTTCGCTTGTGGTGTGGGATGCAGGTACAACCACTACTCCCGGTGCCCTTTTACATGAGCAGATTTTTTCTCCCACGGCATCAGCCTGGAATACGGTAACACTTGATGAAACCCTTGCAGTGAGTGGTGCTGATCTTTGGGTAGGATTTAAAATTACTCACGACGCAGGTGTCTTTGTTTTAGGTATGGATGGCGGCCCTGCAAATCTGGATGGCAATTTGCTGAGCGAGGATGCTGTGGAATGGGAACACCTTTCAGATTATGGCCTTACCGGAAACTGGAATATCCGTGCAAGATTGCAGTATGGTGGTGTGCAATGGCTGACCATTGATCCTGCCTCAGCAACCGTTGAAGAAGACCAGAGTCAGATTGCCACCGTAAGCTTTGATGCCACAGGTCTTCAGCCCGGCACATACACTGCCAATATAAGGATCAGCAGCAATGCTGTAAACGAGCAGCTTGTTGTTGTGCCCGTTACGCTGGAAGTTACAGGTGATATGATGTACACCCTTACCCTTCTTGCAAATCCCGAGGAGGGTGGTGTTGTAACCGGTGCCGGCACATTTGCTGAAGGTACTGTTGTTACAGTTAATGCTGTTGCCCATGAAGGTTATGAATTCGTTAACTGGACAGATGCCGGTGATAACCCGGTTTCTGAACATGCAGAGAATGAAATTACCATTACCGGAGATCTTACATTGATTGCCAATTTCCTGCTTGTCAGCAATATCAGTGATGTCTGGGAAAGTCAACTCACTATTTACCCCAATCCTTCTTCAGATATGATCAACTTCAAAAGCAGCGATAATATAAGGGGTCTTGAGCTATTCAATCTTACCGGACAGAAGGTATATTCTGCTACAGTAAATGATATTCATTACAAGCTTGATGTGTCGCAAATGCCACAGGGATTCTACGTGGTGAAGCTCACAAATATGGATGGAGCAGTCCATTCAACCAGGATACTGATATCAAGATAGTAACCAAATTAGGATCTCCTTGATTGTATTATAGGGGGTGTATGTGTTGAACGGGCCACTGTTAAAAAACGGTGGCCCGTTTTTATATATAACAAGCGAGAATAGAAACTAACCATATAGAATACAAACTCCACAACAATGACAAAAGTCGAAATCTTTGCGCAAAGGATTGTTCCTTAAATATTTTTAAGGTATTTTTGACCCGTTGAATGACTTCACATGAGCTTTAATGTCACAAAATATTAAACAAAGACCCGCTATGCGCTATAAAATGATCCTCCTTTCACTCCTGGCAATTTCAATGCTTAGTTGCCAGCAACAAAAACCACAACCCGCTGATTTTGTTAATCTTTTCATTGGTACCCTGGATCAGGGCAATACCGTTCCGGCAGCTACCGCCCCATTTGGTATGATGAGCTGCGGGCCCGACAATGTTTTTGACGAGGTGGAGGATGAATATACTTCGCGATCGGGATATAACTACAAAAAAGACTCCATCCGGCAATTTTCCATGACCCATGTGAGCGGCTGGGGCTGCCATGGTGCACTGGATATTCCGGTGATGCCCACCACAAAATCCCCAGGAATCAGTCCTGTTTACAACCATCGTGCTTATACATCCCGGTTTTCGCACGACAATGAAACTGCGGTGCCCGGCTATTATCAGGTGTTTCTGGACGACTACCAAACCAACGTGCAGATCACAGCTGCTGAGCGGTCGGCCATTCTGCTGTTTGATTACCCCAAAGGGGAAGAGGCCCATCTTATTTTTCCAATTACCAATGCAGCCAATGGGATTACAGGTGCTGAAATATTGGTTGATCCTGAAAACAACCAGGTTACCGGCTGGGGCACCTCGGGTGGGTTTTGCTGGAGAGATCCCAGGGATTACGATTACACGGTTTATTTTGTGGCGAAATTCGACCAGCCTATTACGGGTTCAGGTGCATGGAATCTGGATGAGAAGCTGCAGAATCAGACTCATATCGTGGGCGATTCCATTGGAGCATGGATAAGCTTTGGTGATCCGGGTGGCAAAACCGTGGAGATGCGCATAGCCATTTCGTTCGTGAGCATTGAAAACGCCAGGGAAAACCTTGAATACGAACTCAATAACACATCTTTCGCGCAGTTGCGTGCTGAAACATGGCAAAAGTGGAACGACCTTTTATCCAAAGTAGAGCTGGAAACCAATGATTACGACCTGAAAGTTCAGGGGTATTCTGCCATTTACAACAATTTGCTCCATCCCAACATTTTCAACGATGTAAACGGACAATACCGCGGTTTTAACGATTCAGTTTACGTAATGCCGGCCGGTCACAACAAATATGTGAATTTTTCCACCTGGGATACCTACCGCACCACTGCTTACCTGCAAGGGTTGCTGGTTCCTGACCGGGCTGCCGATATGATCGAGTCCCTGTACCTGGATGCCCGACAGGGCAACCCGGCAGGGCTTACCATCTGGGGCTACTTCAACAATGAAACCTGGGTGATGAATGGCCACTCTTCTGTGCCTCTCATCGCGAATATGTATGCCATGGGTGCACGGGATATCGACCTTACCCGTATCAAGGATATCATGATATGGACTGCGGATAATAAGTACGGGTTTGGGGATCAATATATCCGGTTTGGATATGTGCCTGAGCGTGAGTCGCGCTGGAATTATAGTGTTTCAGAAACCCTGGAATACTCCATTGGTGATCATGGTCTGGCACAAATGTGCCTCGCCGATGGCGACATGGAAAACTATGAGCGGTTCATGGAGCGGTCGCGAAGCGTATTTAACGTGTTTAATGAGGAGATTGGATATCTGCAAAGAAGAGACTCCCTGGGCAACTGGGTGTTTCCCTTTGACCGGGCTGAAGAGAATGGGTTCAACGAAGGCAACTCTGCCCAATACACATGGAACATTCCCCACATGATGGATGAACTGGTGAAAAGAATGGGAGGGCCGGAAAAGGCTATAGAGCGACTGGATGAGTTTACATCAGAGATCATTACCGATGGCTGGCCTGTGGATATTCCCCATTACTGGCCCGGGAACCAGCCCGGGTTCGTGGTGCCTTTTGTGTACACCTATGCCGGTGCCCACGAAAAAACACAGGAGCTGATCAGGTATGTTTCGTCCAGTATTTTCAAAAATGCACCCGATGGTATGCCCGGGGATGATGACCTGGGGGCTACCTCCTGCATGAACCTGTTCTTCACCCTTGGAATGTATCCCCTGAAGCCGGGAGTGCCCGAGTTCTGTCTTACCGGGTCTCTTTACGACCGGGTTAAAATCAGTCTTGACAATGGTTCGGAAATTCATATCCATAGCCAGGGCAACCCATGGTCAACCCTTAAAGCCATCAAAGTAAACGGCAAAAAATTGGATGAGCCTTTCCTGAATATCAATGACATTATTGAAAATCAGGGAGTACTCACCATTGAATATGAATATTGAGATACTCAAGGTTCTGGTCAATTATCTGGAGCAAGACAGCAATGTTACTTGCTCCTTTTTAATTGCAAGCCATACAAATAGGCATATAAGGCCATTTTGCCCCGCAAGGTTTGCTGGGGTGTAAATTCGGTATGTGCCCACACATAATCGGTATTGAATGCCAGTTCGCTGCTGGGCCATTTTTCCATTTCGGGATAGCCATGGGAAGCCAGCCAGCTGGGCCGTCCCATGATCATGTCGGGTGCCCAGTCGTGCATGTTCCAGTAGGGGGTATGTCCGGGGTGCAAACCGGGGGTGCCGTCATTGTATCCTGATGTGTAGGAATACTCCACGCTGCGCTTGTTCTGCAATGGCGTGGATGCGGTGGTCATCTGGATCATGTTGGTTGGATTGCGCCCCAGGCTGAAGTCAGCTTCCAGAATGAGTGCCCTGAGGAAGTATTCCTTTTCTTCGGGATTGTCAGTAACGGCATGGGCTACGATGGTTCGTTGCACATTCTGAATAGTCCAGAAATAGCCGGCATCGTTGCAGGTAGCTCTGCGCGATGGCCTTGTTCCCATAAAACCTGCTTCCAGTTCACGGGCTTCTCTCATCAGTGCAGCTTTCATGTTGTTAAAAAGTTCAGGATAATTGACCCTTTGCTTTGTGGTGAGATAGGCAGCCACACCGTAGATCTGGTTGTGCCCGTAGTAATCCACAATGGTTGAGGTTGGCGATGTTACCACACTTTCTTCGGCCATGATATCCTCAAAGCGGGTATCACCGGTAAGATTGTAAAGATAGGCAGCAGCCATCATTCTGAGGTCACGTCCCCTGAACCGGCCGGTACCGCTCCCTTCCCAAAGGTCAAGCATACGGTCTTCCAGTCCGTCGGTATAATTGAATGCAACCATGGCTGAGTCCAGATATTCTTTCATCAGGTCGTTATGGCCTGAAATGCGGAATGCTTCAGCCAGCATGGCGCAATTGAGGGCATTGGCCCATCCTGCCACGGCAGTAGTCCCTCCCTGGTAGCGGATACGGTTTTCTTCATCATAGGGACATGTAATGCCATGGGCATACCCCTTACCATCGCGCAAACGCAGCCAGGCATCCACTTCATACCGCACACCGTCCAGCAGGTCAGGAATACCGTTACCACTTTCAGCAATACCTGTATTATCATTGCTCATAGCCCCGTTGGTAAGGATATAGGGCAGCAATTTATCATAAACGATAGAAACATGCGGCAGGCGCTTATCCCAATCATAGGCATCGGAATGGCCTCCCCAGGCATCCATATTTTGTTCGCCGGTTACATAAGGCTCAAACTCATCTGGATGATCCCATGGATCGGTTTTACGGATCCGGATGTCTTCCCATGCCGGGTGATAGGGGTGCAGGTTGGTAATGTAAACCGTGGTATTGTCAACGCCGGGAATGAACAAGGGTTTGCGCGGACGCGGGTCTATGTCGGGGCTGTCCTGCCCCAGTCGCATATAGAAAAAGCCCAGCACCGAAACCCGGAAAGGTTCGTAGTAAACTTCGGGTGAAATCTCAAAATCAGGGCTGCAACCCACCCCTTCAACCACCAGACGATAAGTCCCGATGGGGTAGCTTCCTGAAAAGTCGATGTTCCACACATCGCTACGGGTAAAATTATGGCCCGAAAATTCTTCTGCATCCTTTTTCCAGAAACTTACTTTTCCAGCTTCAAAAGAATGTCCGGTGCGCACGTTGTAAAGAGATACCTTGTTCCCTTCAAAAACAGAATAATCCCTGGCACCGCCATCGCCCATCCAGTGGTAAAGGTCTGCTGCTTTTACCGGTGAGTCAGGTGTATAGCCTACCAGGTTTACATGAATGGCTTCTGAAACATTCCTGAACACGTCAAATTCCATGGAGATCTCATTTTTGTCCGATTCAATATTGCCATTGATTTTCAGGGTGTAATTTTTTCCTTGCTGCATGGGGTGGGGGAGTTCCAGATACAGGTAGTGCTCGGTGGTGATATCGTAAATGTAATCACCAAATACCCCGGAATCATCATCCCAGCGATTGATGGACATGCCATTGAGTTTGCTTTTGCGGTGTACCTGGATGGGTTGCAAACCACTTCCACCATAATTGGGATCGTTAAGAGATACCACGGTCCAGGTTTGGGGCAATACTGCTTTGTTTACATCAAGAGGATTGCCGTAATATACGGCTTTGCTACCATCGGCACTGTGGCAATGACCCATAAATGCACATGCTCCGGTGCCATCATCGCGCCGGATCACTTCACCATCCTGGAAGTGGAGCATCAGGAATTGCTGATCCAGAATTCTGTAGTCGGTAAGCCTGGATGCTTGCAGGACACATAAAGACAGACCTGTAAGGAATAAGGTAAAAATTAGTTTTTTCATGATGATTGGGCGTTAAAAACTATTATGTTAAAATATCAGGCAAGAACAAACGATTGTGCAGCAAATATAAACATTTTAAATAAAAAGTTTTAAAAGAAAAGAACTTTCTGATGTAGGAATTATCAAAACAGCCCAGTTATTTTTGATCCAGGCAACTAATTAGTTGATTTATCTGGCGAATTCATCAACATTTTCCTGAATTAAAACAATGCATTGTGCAATATTGCGTATCTTTGCCCAATTTTAAACAATGGCAAGCTACGATAAATAAAAGAATTGCATGGATAATAAAAAGCGGACTACCATTCAGGATATTGCCAAAGCCTTGAATACAACCATCTCTACAGTTTCCAGGGCATTACGCGATCATCCGCGCATCAGTGTGGAAATGCGGGATAAAGTAAAAAAATACGCTGAGGAACACGACTACCAACCCGATTTTCGTGCCGCAAGTTTGCGCAAGGGGAGTGCCCATACCATCGGTGTGCTGGTTCCACGTATCGATATCCATTTTTTTGCCAAAGTACTGCGTGGTATTGACGAGGTGGCGTCGG
>SLIL01000185.1 GCA_007135645.1 Bacteroidales bacterium | reverse complement strand
TGCCTTTCAGCGGTTTGAAACCCTGGAGCTTTGTGCCCACACCACCCTGCTGTCGAGAAACATCGGAGAGTCCAAACTTCTTACCGAACAACAGATACAACAGTTTGAAGACCTGAAAAACCATCAACTTCCTGAGATGGATAAAGTCAACTATCCGCCCTCAGAGCAGGAACGAAGGGCTGAAATATGCCGCATCGTAAACCGGTCGTGCCGGCAGGGATTTATGATCAGCTCCTATGGTACGGTTTCGGTGCGCTGGGAGGGAAATGACTTCCTTATCACCCCCACCGATCAGCAGCGCTGGGAAATGAAGCCGGAAGATATCGTGCAGATTAAGGATATGAAGCGCGAACCCGGAAAAAATCCTTCACGTAGCGTGCGGCTTCACTCAGAAATTTATAAAAGATACCCCTATATCAATTCCATTATTATCACCCAGCCACCACACCTGATGGCATTCAGCATTACCCATCAGCATCTTGATGTACGCACCATCCCCGAGAGCTGGATATTCCTGCGCGATGTGCACAACATCCCCTATGGGCCACAGTTCGACAATTTTGATCTTATATTTGAAAGACTGGACCTGGATGAGCCGGCCATGATTCTTGAAAATGATGCGGTTTTGATTACCGGTGACAAGCTCCTCAACACTTTTGACAAGCTCGAAGTAGCCGAATTCTCCGCCAAGTCCATTATCCTGGGCTCACGTCTTGGAGAAATGACCCCCATCAATGATGAGCAGGTTGAAGGGTTGAGGAAGAAGTTTTTGGGCTGAGTCGTCGGATTGTGGTTAGCCATTGTCTTCTCAAACTAACTAATACAACGTCCGGCTCAATATCTCCAATTGCACATCTGGCGACAGATCGATAAACCGGGCACTGAAACCGCCCACACGTACTATGAGGTTTCCATATTTCCGGGGTTCTTTTATGGCATTCTCCAGATCATTACGGTTAATGCAACTGATCATCAGCTGGGTTCCCCCTTTATCAAAATATGTTTGCAGCAATGCCCTGGTTTGCTCCCGGTAGGTGGTCAGCAGTTCCCTGGAAAGTTTAAGGTTTTGCACGGCTCCGGCGTGAACAGAAGGATCGGGCCTTACCATGGAGTTGAGCAGGGCAGTGAGGCCATTCTTATCTGCACCACCCGAAGGGGCATTCCCATTGGCCATGGGAGTAAAAGATTTTCTACCGTCGGGTGATGCAGCGGTTTGCAAACCCATGGTGGTATTGGCGCTGTTGTTTATGATCACGTTCAGATAGGAGTGCAATCCCACTTTGAGGGCCATATCGCGTACAAAGGTATTGAGGTGATGATCCACCTCTGCCCGCATGTTGTCGGCCTCTTCGTGGTCGTTGCCAAATTTGGGACAATCCAGCATCCAGCGCTGCTCCCTTTCATATCCCTGAAAATCATGATCCAGGATCTCCACCAGCTGATCAAGGGTGAGTTTCTTTTCATCATACACCAGCTTTTTAATGGCCAGAAGCGAATCTGCTGCATTGGTATTGCCATAGCTTTCGATGGTTCCCCCCAGGTAACGCACACCGCCACTGAAAATCCCCTTTCCCCGTTCCAGGCAATCATCAAACAACAGGCTCAGGAAAAGATAGTCGGCCGAAGCCCCTGCCCTATCGTACTCCAGCTTTTCCTGCCAGGCCAGCTGTTCTGCATAATATTCCACCTGCTTTTTATACGCATTGAAAAGTGCTTTGAAAGTGTCAAAGTTGCCCAGATCTTTTGGGGGCAACCCCATGGCTTTTCCAGAGGTGGGATTGATGCCCCGGTGCAGGGTTACCAGCAGAGCCTGCAACAGGTTGATCACCCCGCTGGGAGTGCCCACACTTTTGTGGTAGATCACATACTCCCCGCAGCCAAAAGGAACATAATAAATGGCCTCATCATAGGGCAGCCGGAATGCATTCATTACCGCCGGGATGTTTGCATCGTCGTTATAGAGCATGGGATAAGGATTTCCGGTGGCGATAACATCCAGTGCCATTTCAAAAAGCTGAGGGTCCTGCCCTTTGTAAAACCGCAGGGAGGTCTGGGGTACGATCCCTTTTACCCTTCTGGTAGCCTCCATAATAGCCCTGGCCAGTTGATTTGCATTTTCTTCATTCCGCCGGCCTCTCCCACCAATAATCACCCGGCAATCCCAAATTTCCCCTTTCCCGTCCATCACAAACCATAAATTGGAAAGCAGCCCGATTGCTTCTTCCTCTGTCAGGCTCCCCTTTCTGATACCCTCAACGTAAAGATCGCCAAGGTATTCATCCATCCGGCCATAATTATACGTGCCGCTGATGCCGGCATAAAGAAACATCAGCTGCAGGCCTTCCCTGAAAGTTCGTGGAGCAGAAACGGCGATATGACGTAAGATGGTTTCAATTTGAAAGAGCTCTGATTTTCTGGCTGGTGAAGCAGTTTCTGCCATTCCCTCAGTCATTTCTGCAAAATAAATAGCCAAATCGGTAAACAGATCGAGGGCTTTTTCGAGGTTATCGTAAAAATGCCAGCCCCTGCTTTGTGCCTCCAGGCGGGACTTGTATTCTCCGATCACGGTTTTCAATCCGCCAACTCCCAATTGAATGAGTTTATCAAAATCTGCTTGCGTGCCCGACATCCTGTACAAAGGGGCACCGATAAGGGGCTCAGAAAACCAGGCGTCCGAGTCCAGTATTTGCTGCATCTTTTCGGGGTAGGCCTTCCTGGTTTTTACCGCATCACTCTCCTTTCGCCAGAACCGGCGAAGCTCTTCAATACCCGCTTTTTTATGAGGCTGGATAGCCGGATGGTTCTTTAGCTTGTCCAGCCCCGGTTCATCCATATAGTACCCAAAGAAGGTATGGGCCTGAGGGCCAAACCCTATGTCGGGATACTTCCACCTTCCGGCAAACAGATCATGCTCTTCCAGGTCGCAAAACCCCAAAGGGAATTGCACCCGAAGGCACTCCACCTCGCGTTGGCCCAGCGGGCTGTTGGAAAACTTTTTGAAAGTTTCAGTAAATTCCCTTAGAACATCAACGGCTGCATTGGGGTCATCAGAAAACCTGTTTTTGTTGTGATGGGGAAAAACAGAGTTGCAGGGAGTGTTGGGTAGCACCCCGGAATTGGCGGAGAAAAAGGGTATCGTGCTTTTTGACATTATAAATCAGAATTTTATTGTTTGAAATTTATTGATTACGCAATGCTGACCATTCAACCTTTAACCACATTTCTGCCCCCAAACTGTCTTACCCTGCTTATCCATAAATTGGTTTCTTCTTCTGCTACAGGCTCCGATCGAAAGTCTGGCAACTTCATTCCCAGCTGTTTGTATTTTGACTCTCCATACCGGTGATAAGGAAGGATATGCACCTCCCCAATGGCATCATATTGCCTGCTGATCCCGGCAATGGCATTGAAATGCTCATCATGGTCGTTGATGCCGGGAATGATCGTGCATCGCAAAACCACATGAGCATTATTCCGGCACAAAAAATCAATATTCTCCAGCACCTGCTTTGAAGACACCCCTGTAAACTGTTTATGCCTGTTTTCACCGGTAATCTTGTAATCGATGTAAAAATAATCCACCCATGGCAACAATTGCTCAAAGACCTCCTTCCCGGCAAAGGCCGATGTTTCAAGGCAGGTATTGATCTTAATACCCTTTGCTTTTTTCAGCAGGTCTAAAGTAAAATCAGGCTGAAACAGAGGGTCTCCTCCTGAAAGGGTCAACCCGCCTCCGGAGTTGTCAAAATACGCCTTGTCTTTTGCCACCTGACAAATAACATCTTCACTATGCATCTGATAACCAAAGATTTTCATGGCCGATTCGGGGCATTCTTCCACACAATTTGCACAGGCATTGCACAAGTCAAAAGCAATATCCAGCTTCTGATCAATTTTTTTGAGGGCACCTGTGGGACATACGGTTACGCATTTAAGGCAGTGGGTGCATTTTTCAGCATCGTATGCCAGCTGGGGATGAGGTTGCTGCGATTCAGGGTTGCAGCACCACGGGCAACTCAACAGACAGCCCTTCAGGAATACGGTGGTACGTATTCCCGGGCCGTCGTGCAATGCAAAGCGTTGTATGTCGAAGATGGTGCCGGTCATCATTAAATGATCAATGGGTTACCAGCAATATTTTCACCCCTGCACCAGAATATTTTGTGCGTTTTATTTCCGGGATGATCCTGATCGAGCTTCATGTCCAGGCTGAAATAGCGCATGGTATATCCGCACCTCCGATAAGGACTGGTGTTGGCATTGGCACCATGAATGATGCGGCCATCGTGCAGCGAACACTCCCC
>SLIL01000087.1 GCA_007135645.1 Bacteroidales bacterium | reverse complement strand
TAATATGAGATCCCTCACTCCACTTTGTTACGTTCGGGATGACAGGCACTTACGTATGGGAGGAGTTGGTTGGTGGCGGCGAAGCCGCCACCAACCAACTCCTCAAAAAAACCATGGATGCCCTGTCATTTCGACCGAAGGGAGAAATCTCGTAATTATTACTAAACAACAGTATTTTTATAATATTCCAGAAATAAGGAAGGATTAAAGGGACAATTAAACTCAATATGGTTATTCTATCCAAACATATCAAACTAAATAACAGAACACTAAAAATTAAAGCAGATGAAAAATACTTTATGGAAAACCAAACTGGTAATAATTATGGCGTTAGTAATTGGTAGCGTATCCTGCAGCCGCGAAAAATGGCCGGGAGTAGAAAGCATTGAAGTAAGCTGGGAGCTGGTCAGCAACAACTATCATGATCAGGCAAGGGTGAAGGCTCTTTTTGTCATTGAAAACAAGAGCGACTTTACCCTGGACCAGGAAAACTGGGAGCTATATTTTAATCAGAATCCCCGCACGCTTATCCGGACCAACGAAGAGTCACGGACAAAAGTAGAACGCATCAGCGGTGACTGGTATCGCATTATTCCCCTGGACGGGTTTTCGCTGGCACCCGGAGAGCGGGTTGAGATCATTTATGAGAATCACGGCTGGTGGATCAAAGAATCAGATGCTCCCAAAGGGTTGTATTTTGTGCTGAACGATTCCAGGAAACAGGAAACCATTGTAGTGGTGGAAAATTACACCATCATGCCTTTTGAGCGTGAAGACCAGATTTTGCGTCACCGGAACGATTATAAACCTATGCCTGATCCCGCCAACAGGTATGATCAGAACAAGAACCTCAGCCTGCTTCCGCAGGATCAACTTTTACCCCTGGTCCCTACACCTTATTATATGAGTGCTGTTTCGGAAAATGTGGTATTTATTCGTGAGCCCATCATCTATTATCAGCAAGGGCTTGAATTTGAAGCAAATTATCTGAAAAGGCTACTTGAAGAGCTGTGCAATTGCAACATTAGTGCCCGGGAAGGTTTTTCGGGCGGTTCGTACGCTATAGATCTGCTTGTGGAGGATATCAGTGTAAATGGAAAGAGCAGCGAAGCCTACCGTTTAACCATCAATAAAGATCATAATATCACCATCACTGGTTCTGATGTTGCAGGTGTCTTTTATGGCATTCAAAGCCTGAGTTCACTGGGTATGTCTGCAAATATGACATCAGGCGGGGTAAGCCTGCCGGTTGTTACCATTGAAGATGCCCCCCGGTTTGGATGGCGCGGAGTGCATGTGGATATGGCACGCAATTTCCACAGCAAGGAAAGCATTCTGAAGGTGCTGGACATCATGGCCTGGTACAAGCTCAATGTAATGCACATGCACCTTACCGAAGATGAAGGGTGGAGGATAGAGATCAAAGCACTTCCTGAACTTACTGCCGTGGGTGGTCAGCGAGGTCATACCACCAAAGGTGCCCCCGCGGTACATCCTTCCTATGGCTCTGGCCCGTTTCCCTATGCTGAAGGAACTTTTGGCAGCGGTTATTACACACAGGAAGACTTTATCGAGATCCTTCGCTATGCAACCCAGCGACACATCACGGTAATTCCCGAGATCAACATGCCCGGCCATGCCCGTGCCGCTATAAAAGCCATGGAAGCCAGGTATGAATATTTTATGGCAAGGGGCGATGAGGCTGCAGCAGAGGAATTCCGCCTGATCGATCCTGACGAAACATCTGAATATATTTCGGCCCAGCTGTTTGATGACAACGTGGTCAATGTAGCAAGGGAGTCTGCCTACCGCTTTTTTGAAACCGTACTGGATGAAGTAATTGCTATGTACAAGGAGGCAGGTGCACCGCTGGATATCCTTCATGTTGGAGGTGATGAGGTGCCATCGGGTGCATGGACCAATTCGCCTATGATTGATGCCAAAATGAAGGAACTTCCCCATATCACCAAGCCTGCCAATATGCATGCCTATTTTTCTGAGAGGGTAACAGAAATTCTTCTGGCAAGAAACCTGAAAAAAGCGGGTTGGGAAGAAGTGGCCCTGAAGGTAGATCAGGACGGACAACTGGTTCCCAATGTTGCCTTTGCTGATGGTAACATGATCCCCTTTGTGTGGAACAACCTCTGGGGAGCACAAGACCTGGGTTATCGCCTTGCCAACAGGGGGTTCCCGGTAGTTTTCAATCATGTAACTGCTTTCTATCTTGACCTGGCCTATGATAATGATCCCAAAGAACCCGGCTTGTACTGGGCTGGTTTTGTGAATCAGAAAAGCCCGTGGCATTACAACCCGTTCAATGTTTTCCAGACCACTACACGGGATCACATGTGGCGAACCGTAAATATTGAAGAGGAATACCGCCATATGGAGAGGCTTAACCCTGCTGCCCGTGAAAATATCCTTGGACTGCAGATTCAGCTTTGGAGCGAAACCATTATCGGGCCAAATTTGCTGGAGTCGTTCCTGCTGCCCCGTATGATCAGCTTTGCCGAAACAGCATGGGGACCGGAAAAGAGTTGGGAATCCATGCCCGCCGGTCCACGTTATGAACGCGAGGTTCAGCGCCAATGGAACATTTTCGCCAACACTCTTGGTGCAAGAGAACTGCACAGGTTGTCACAGCTGTTTGGTGGGTATCATTATCGCGTGCCGCTGCCAGGGGCCATTGTTGAAGATGGCATGCTGAAAGCCAATATTGAGCTGCCCGGTCTGGCCATCCGCTACACTACTGATGGGACCGAACCTACCCGTCATTCCAGCCTCTGGGAGGGTCCCGTGGCAGTGGATGCACCGGTGATCAAACTCAGGGCATTTGACCGCTCAGGACATCATAGCCGCACTGTAGAGGTTTCGGCAGGTTCGTGAGGTTTTAATAAATGAGTCCACTCTGAAAAGTACAATACCTCCCAAACCCGTAAATACGGGAAGTTTGCAACTGTATGAAAATGTGCATACTGCAAAGGGGTGTTCTTCTGTTAGCAATAAAAAAATGACTTTTCGGAGTGGGCTCAATAATAGGATTCAAAACACAAATTCACCCTTAAAAATTTATATGGAATGCATTCCCAAAAAATATCCATTAAAAGGTATGCCGGGCTGATAGTTCTTGTAGCACTGGTAGCAGCAGGTGCGTGGTGCTTTTTTCAGAACAGGGAAAAGCCTATTGCAGAAATGGTGATCATTATTGGAGTGGATGGCATGAGCATCCCGGGGTTTCAGAAAGCACAAACCCCCAACATGGATTACCTGGTGCGCAATGGTGCGCTTTCCTTCCGAACACGCGGTGTAATGCCTACGGTGAGTGGCCCCAACTGGGCCTCCCACCTTCTTGGGGCAGGGCCCGAACAGCATGGGGTTACGTTTAATGGCTGGACCACTGATTATCATTTCATCACCCCAACTGATACCGATCCCGACGGATATTTTCCTTCCGTTTTTAACGTTGTAAGGGAACAAATGCCTAATGCAAAAACCGGATTCTTTTATGACTGGGATGTACTGATCGATATTTTCAACACCAAAAATATTGACAGGGTAGAGTATTCTGATTATTATACCCGCTCTTTCTCCCTTGCCATACCCTGGATACTGGAACACAAGCCAGCCCTTACCTTTATCTATATTGGCAACCCTGATGTGGTGGGTCATACCTATAAATGGGAGTCTGACGAATACATCCGCTCACTTGAAGAGGTAGATGAAGCTATTGGTGAGCTGATGGATAACCTTCGGGAAGCCAACCTGTTTGATGCAGCACATATTATTATTGCCTCAGATCATGGTGGGATAGATTATGGACATGGCGGTGTTAGCATGGAAGAGATCAAGGTACCCTGGATCATTTCCGGGCCCGGCATCATCAAAAACAGGATGATTGATCAGCCCAATGATGTTTTCAACACTGCAGCTACCGTAATAAAATTACTGGGGTTGGAGCAACCCTACGCCTGGATCAGCAGACCGGTTTGCGGGGCAATTGATGGAACCTCCCTCGCAGCTGAAAATGTCAGGAGTTATGTCCCTCAACCCTTTGGTAATATTTCCAGTGGGATTTTCGATCACAATGTGCAATTTGATCTGGAAGTGTATGCTCATGGCCCGGAGATAAGGTATACCAGTGACGGGTCTGTACCCACGGTCTCTTCGCCTCAGTGGCAAGGGCCGGTAATGCTGGAGCAAAGCACAACCATTAACGCTATGGCTTTTTATCAGGGGCATCGTAGCATGCTAACCCAGGTCAATTATACAAGAGTAAAGCCGGTAGCAACCATCAGCCTTATTCACCCT
>SLIL01000207.1 GCA_007135645.1 Bacteroidales bacterium | reverse complement strand
TTTTTTTAAAAATTTTAAAAACTCCTCTTTTTTGCCTGAAAAAAAACCATTGAACATCCTTCTGCTCATTCACCGGTTCGATTTTGGTGGTGCTGAAAACCATGTTTGTGACCTGGCAAATGCTCTTTGTAAAGAAAGACATAAGGTTTTTGTGGTTTCACGCAAGGGTCGGCAACAGACGCGATTGAGCAAAGATGTAAACTTTGTGAAATTTCGCTTCCGGGATTTGATGCTCCCCATCCATCTGTTGTGGCTCATTGGGTTTGTTTTGCGACATCGCATTGATGTTATACATACCCATCAGCGCCTTCCTGTTTTAATTGGTTCGCTGGCAGGATGGGTTACCCGTCGCCGGGTGGTTGCTACTGTACACGGACGTGCCCGATATGATCTGAGGCATTTTCTGTCGAGAAGATTTTCCCAAAAGATAATTTTTGTAAGTAAAGCTGTGATGCACTATGGTCTTGAACGCTTTAACATAGCGCACAAGTCGGTATTTATTCCCAATGGTTTAATTCCCTCCAATTGTGAATGTGATCCGGCAAAACAACGATTGTTTTTTGCAGGAAAGATCAACAAAAGTCATTTATGCTTTCTTGAAATGATGATAAGGGAGGTATTGCCGGGTTTACGCCAGTCTTTTCCGGGGCTCGAACTGATCATCCTGGGTGATGGCCGAAAAATGCCTCAATTGCAAGACCTGGTTGATGAGATCAATGACTCTCCGGGCAAAGATATTTGCACTGTAAGGGGATATACCCCTGATGTGGCAGAATGTTACTCAACGGCATCACTGGTAATTGGAGTGGGGCGAGTGGCCATGGAAGCTGCCGGGGCTGGTATTCCGGTGCTGATATCCAACAGCAAAAGGATGGGGGGAATGTTGTCTGTAGAGAAATACAACCAGCTGAAAGATTACAATTTTGTCGCGGTTGAGGCCGGGCCTCCGGTGCCTTTTGAGTTGGCAGATGTTATTACAGATTTTTGCCAGGGCAATGAATTCTGGAAATCTGAAGCGATGAAAGTAAAGCAGCTGATTCTATCCGATTTTGGTATGGACAAGGTGATTGCCGTAATCATTCGACAATATCAACCCCAATGACATGTTCTGGCAGAAAAAAATTGTAAGCGTAAAAAAAGTTTCCCTTAACTTCGCATCTAATTATGAATTAGTAAGCTTTGAGTGCACTCTGAGAAGTCTTTTTTAATGCTATTGAAAAAACAGCCCCTAATAAATCGCACAAATTTAATAGGTTGCGAACTCCCCCTCTTAGGGGGACGGGGGGTATTGTACTTTTTAGGGTAGGCTCAGCTTTAGTATCTAAAGAACCTATACCATGCGAAAGACAGCTTTTATTCCACTTTTTTTCATTGTTATCCTGTTGAGCTGCAGTCAGGAAAAACGTGTTGATATGATCTTTGTCAACGGCCACATTCAAACCGTGAATGAAACTTTGACCATTGCTGAGGCCATGGCCATAAAAGATGGCAAAATTATGGCTGTGGGTACGGACGATCAGATCCTTTCACAATATCAGGCCAAAGAAACAAGGGACTTGCAGGGCAGGTATGTTTACCCCGGTTTTATTGATCCTCACAGCCATTTTATGGGATACAGTATGAACCTGTTGCGCGCCAACCTCTGGATGTCAGAATCCATGGAGGAAATTGTGGAACGTTTGAAAGCGCACCAGAAAACCATGATAGGTGACTGGTTGCAGGGCAGGGGTTGGGATCAGAATCTTTTCGAGGTAAAGGAGATGCCCGATAACCGGTTGCTCAATGAAGCATTTCCCGATGTTCCCGTATACATTATCAGGGTGGATGGTCATGCGGCTGTAGCCAACGACAAAGCGCTTGAGATGGCAGGCATTACCGGAAATACCCACGTAGATGGGGGAGAGGTAAGGGTACGAAACGGCAAACCCACCGGGCTGCTTATCGACAGGGCCATGTACCTGGTATCATCGCTGATTCCGCAACCCACAACAACCCAGTTGGTAGAGTTATTAAAAAGGGGTCAGGCTGATATGTTTGAAGTGGGGCTTACCTCGGTTTGCGATGCCGGACTACCAAAGACCAGCATATTGTTGCTTGATAGCCTTTATAAAGCCAATGAGCTGGATATACGTGTTTATGCCATGCTCAGTCCATCAGAAGAAAATTTTGAATATTTCCTGCCACGTGGACCGTATATGACAGACCACCTTACTGTTCGTTCGGTCAAGCTGTTTGCCGATGGAGCTTTGGGTTCCAGAGGTGCTTTGATGAAAGAGCCCTACAGCGACGATCCGGGCAATATCGGATTGCTGGTGGATGCCATAGACCTTATGGAGCGTTCATGCCGACTGGCTTTTGAGCATGGCTTCCAGGTAAACACACACTGTATTGGCGACTCTGCTGTGAGCCTTATACTGGATATGTATGGCCGCATCCTGCCGCCTGACAACGACCTGCGCTGGCGCATAGAACATGCCCAGGTGGTTGATCCGGCCGAGTTTCATAAGTTTGGTGATTTCAATATTATACCTTCCATTCAGGCCATTCATGCGGTATCCGATATGGGGTGGGCTGAAGACAGGGTAGGCTCACAAAGGATCAAAGGTGCCTATGCTTTCCGTGATCTGATGGATCAGATCGGGTGGTTGCCCAATGGCAGCGATTTCCCTGTGGAGCATATCAATCCGCTTTACAGCTACCACGCGGCCTTTACCCGCACCGACGCTGATGGGAATCCCCCTGGTGGCTGGTATCCCGAACAGCTGCTCACCCGTGAAGAGGCGCTAAAGGGGATGACCATCTGGGCTGCCAAATCCAATTTTGAAGAAGATACACGCGGCAGCCTGGAGAAAGGAAAATTTGCCGACTTCGTGATCATGGATGTGGATCTGCTTACCGTGGATGAAAGCCTGATCTATGAACTGCCGGTGCTGGAAACATGGGTAGGGGGGGAACAGGTATTTGTACGATAGGTTTTCAGAAGCTTCAATAACAATGCACATATTTCAAACCACTTATTAATCCATATGTTTAAACAGCTTAAAACCAAATCAATCATTACTTTCAGGCAATGGAGCCGCAAAGCTTACGCGGTTTTCAATAGTCTAAACAAGGTAGTTCGTATTGGGGTATTGGGTTTGGGTTGTTCTATTCTTAGTTTGCCGGCAAAAAGCCAGCAAACGGGTATTGACCATCATCGCACAGATTCTTTGCTTGTGGAGCAGGAACTGGAAGAAGTGGTGGTAAGTGCCCAGCGCAATCCGGTGCTGCAATCGGAGCTGATGCGTGTGGTTCATATCATTTCACGTGCCGAAATTGAGCAATCTCCGGCAGGAGACCTAGCAGGTCTGCTTCAGTCTCTCAGCGCCGTGGATGTCAGAACCCGCGGTAGTTTTGGAATGCAGTCCGACATAAGCTTAAGAGGTGGAACATTTGACCAGACCATGATACTCATCAACGGGGTCAATATTACCGACCCCCAGACCGGACATCACAATCTGAATGTACCGGTTGATCTTCAGAGCATAGAGCGTATAGAAGTACTGCATGGTCCCGGGGCAAGGGTGTTTGGACCCAATGCTTTTAATGGTGCCATAAACATCATTACCAGGGAAGAAAAAGATCCTTTTTTTCAGGCTTCTGTTACCGGTGGTGAATACGGCTTTGGTGCAGCAGGACTTACAGGAGGTTTTGCAACTGGATCTGCAGATCATCATCTCAGTCTGTCAGGGATTACTTCGGATGGTTTTACCCGCAATACGGATTTTCAGGCAATCAATGTATATTACCGTTCCCGCGTAAAAAGCAACACGGGTTTATGGGATGCACAAGCCGGCTACAATCAGAAAGCTTTTGGTGCCAATAGTTTTTATACTCCCGCATTTCCCGATCAGTTTGAAGAAACATCCACCCGTTTTGCTTCTTTGCAATGGATTGATGAAGGAACCGGAAACGCAAGGGCAAGCATTTACTGGCGTGGTCATACCGATCGGTTTGAGCTCTTTCGTGATAAGAAAGGAGCACCAGACTGGTATACAGGACATAATCACCATAAAACCAATGTTGCAGGCCTTAATGCCAGCTATTTTGTTGGCAGTAGCCTGGGAGTAAGTACCCTGGGGGTTGACTACAGGTTGGAGCACATCCTGAGCAATGTGCTGGGAGAACCACTTGACCAGCCCGTTGAGGTTAACTCCTGGCCCGATGCGCAATATACGCATTCTTACATCCGTCAAGGATTGGGGGTTCTTCTGGAACACAATGTTTACCGGGGTAATTTCTCCGCTTCGGCCGGAACGTTGCTCTATTTTAACTCTGACCTTGTTGATCAA
>SLIL01000065.1 GCA_007135645.1 Bacteroidales bacterium | reverse complement strand
TCTTTTTCCGCGATTTTGACATTGACATGGTAGGCATGGGCCCCTACATCGAGCACGAGAGTACCCCCATGTACCAGTACAAGGACCAGATCATCCCCAAAATCGATCGTTTTTATCTGAGCCTGAAGATGGTGGCCATTTTGCGCATCATGATGAAGGATATCAATATTGCTGCTACCACGGCCATGCAGGCCATTGACCCCATGGGCCGTGAAAAAGCCATTAAGGTAGGTGCCAATATCATCATGCCCAACCTTACCCCCACCAAATACCGCGAAGATTACCTGCTCTACGAAGATAAACCCTGCACCGACGAAGATGCCGAAGAATGCAAAAGGTGCCTGGAGGCCCGTATCCACATGGCCGGCGGTGCCATTGGTTATGGCGAATGGGGCGATTCAAAACATTTTAGCAGGAGAAATGAACCTGGTCAGGGTAGGGTTGAATAGAACCCCATTTTGAAAAGCGGTAGGTTTTCCGGAGTCCTGTTTGCTGATTCATCATTAACATCAAAGAGAGTATCATTTATTCAGCTCACGCAATAAAGTTTATTGACCATAAATAACTCAAATTTAGAAAAGACTCGTTTTACACCCTGTTTGGGATGGTATCGAGTTTTTTTACTCACCCACTCTGGTTAATATTTCGTGCTGGAGTTTATCACTTATCCAAACATTTTTTGCAGTAAGTTCTATTAGCAAAGGTTTCAATTTCTTAATAATTCCCAACTCTTTAGCTTTTACTAAAACACCTAAAGTACCTGTAGTTTTGATGCCGGTATTTCTGGCAAATAAACGACCAAGTTTTTCATCCATCAAAAGAATATCGGCTTTCAGTTCAGTTGCAAGAACAATGGCCTCGGCTTCACCTGCATCGAGTTCAAGAAAGTATTTTAAAGCATTCGGATCTTTGATTTTTTGAATTTCTATCCAACTAAGGTTGGCAAAATCATGATAATAATCTTTATTTATTCCTGCCTCTATTTCCTGATAGACGGCATAAGGAATCGTAATTTTTGTATAAATCTCCCTTAAGAGTGTAATCTTTGATAATTTAAGTAAAGAAATAAGCGGGGTAGTATTAGAGACAACCTTAAGCATTCGCGATATCTTCGTTGATGTCATTAATGTCAAAAGCCCCTATTGAAGATACTTTGTATTTGGCAAGTAAATCCAGAAAGTCAATTCTGGAAATCCCCAACACTTTTGCAGCGGTGCCGGAAGATAACTTGCCCAACTCATAAAGCTTAACAAGAGAGGTGATTTTCATCTCATTCTCAAAATCTCTCCCTTTCATTCGAAGAGAATTGGCAAGAAATTCAGGGTATTCTATGGTTATATTGCCACTCATAATTGGAGTATTGTTAATTATACAAAGATACTTAAAAGAAGGGATCGTTTATACACTTAAACCAGAATATCGTAACATATATGTCAAAGCGGCAATTCTGACCGAAAATGTCAAGTAATTTGTGTTATTAACCCGACATATAATAAATTAACTTCATACTCCTGAACGTCATTAACAGAATTATCCTGAAAATGGATCAGGGATTAATGTACTAATAATTAGCGGGGTAACCAAATAAAATGTCACGTAATTACCGGTAAAAACGTGACATTTTATTATGAAACTTCTGCACCCTATCCTACAACCGTATTTCTGCACTATCGGTACCCAGGGGAAGGCTTAACCTGATGCCGGTGTAATTATGGGATGCGCCCCTGAAGCCGGTAACCACTTCCACGTTAAAGAACAGAAAGAGCTGGTTGAGGCCATACCCGATTTCATAAACCGGTTTTTGATCGGGCAATACAAGGGAATTGAAAAAGAGCTGTTCACGGATAAGGGTGTTGGCCATAAAAGGGAGCCGCTTCAAAAGTATCCGGGCATGCTCATACCTGAAGTGCCCTGTAAGGTATTCCTCACTTGAATTGTAGCGGTACAGGTCAATGGTCCTGAAGCGGTCAAAATTGTTGGCATCTGCAATCAAAAAGGGCTGCACAGGAAAGTGCCTGTAATCAGGGGCAAACAGGGATTCCTTATTCAAAAACCTGCCGGCGGTGAGCCTGTACCTGAAATTTCCCACCAGGCGCACGTCAAAACGCTGATCTATGGATGCTTCAAGCCTTGCAAACTGTGTATCACTCCCCATGATACCTTTCCATCCCCCCTGGTAAGAAAGCCCAAGGGTGGGATACCGGGAGTACATCATGATCTTCCTGTTGCCCTGCCTCATGAAATAGTGCCTGTGGGTATAACTAAGCCGGGCTTCGGTAATAAAGGAAGTATGTTCAGGCATCATAGAAGGGCCAATGGATTCTATGGGAGGGAAATTGGGTGTAAATTGATTGCCCGATGGGCCGGTGATATAAAAATCAGAATAATTCTCCAAAGGCCTTCTCTTGCTGTACTCCGCGCTGGTAAAAAGGACAAGGCCATTGGCCACATCTATCTCATTAAAAACGGAGATATAGTCTTTTTCAAAAAGCTTTAACTGATTGTCTTTAAGAAACAAACTGGCAAAGGTATTTATGGTGCGGTTCAGGCCATTATCCTGCGCAAAATCCTGATTAACTCGTCCGCCTGATATCCCGGCCCTGGCCCTTCTGAAAGGATGGTAGCTGAAATTTGCGGACATTGAACCAACGGCCCTCCCGCTTGCAAATCCCCATCCGCCGGTAGCATTTACCGAATAGGACCTGTCGCGTGGAAGAGTACCCGTAAACCTTAGACGCTGGGAATAGGAAAATCCGTCTACAGTAGTATAATCCAGCAAAAAAAGTGACAACAAACCACCGTGGTTTAACCGCGTTTGCTCACTTAGCTGGTAATTATTTCCAAAAGCCACTTTGGAAAACAAACTTCTATCCTTTGATTCCAGGGTGTCAGCATCATTTTCGGGGTCTTTTTCACCAAAACTCTCACGCTCGCCGGGGGTTAGGGGTACAGGCCTGTTTTCCTCCCAGTGAATTGATGATCTTGTCCTGGCACTGTCGTCGATTTCCATGGAAAATTCACGGATCTCAAGCGAAGGCCTGGGCGATGCATCCCGGGTTTCCCGCCTGATTAGCCTGTTCATTCGCCGCATTTCCCTGTTGGTAAGGTTTTCCTTTGCCATGAGTTCATCGATGCGCTGCTGCCTTTTGCTGCGATCGGAGGCGTCACCACGCCGGGCCAGGCCCGGCAGATCAGTCCGTTGCCCGGTAGCCTGGCCATCCCTGATACCCAGCGAGGGCAGCATGTACCGGGCAGACATGGCCTGTAAATAAAAATCATGGTCCAGCCCCGGATTAAGGGTAATTTCATAATTACTGACTGATGCCAGGTACTTGTAATTCAGTTCAAGCCCCATTATGGAAACATCAATATCAAAATCATGGCTCACCGGCATCCATACCCCTTCCCCTACAGGATTGTACACCTGCCTGATCTGAATGGAGAAAAAGGACTGTTCTACCCGCAGGTCAACAGAATGAAGGTTCCAGCTGCCATCACGTATGTGGATGTGCCCGCTGTAGAGGTCTGGCCCGGCCCTGCGGGGCTCAACCCGGATGCGGTTGACCTGCTGTCCGTTTTCCATAAAAGAGCCTTCAAGCACAAACCGGTAAACATGAAAGGCACTGCGGCTCAGGGGGGAAATAATGCCGTTGATATCACGGTACAAACTCATGGTGACAAAAGACATTGGGCTGGTATCGTTATCGCTGCCCGAACTCCTGGTGGACAAAACCCGGGTTTCAGTAGTTGAGGGCAAACGGAACCGGACTTCTGAAATGGTTTCGGTAACAAAATACCGGTCCTGCTCTACCCCTTCGCGTTCAAATTGCCGGCGCATCAGGGCAGGAATACGCGTTAAAACCCCTGAGCCTTTAAGATATACCTGGCAGGTATATTCCGATACCTGGTTAAGGTAATACTGGCTAAGGCCAATGGCTCTGCGCATGATATAGTAGGCCGGGTCTTCGCCACTGGAACTCACGATTACCTCGGGAAGATTGTATTGCTGCTCCTCCAGCTCCACATCAAGCGTCTGGAAATCATCTCCCACCGTTACATTTTTCAATACAGTTTTGTACCCGAGATACTGAATACGTACCTCATATTCACCAGGTTGCAGGGCTAACTGGTACTCGCCCAGGTCATTGGCTGTGGTGCCATGGTGTATGGCTGCAACATAAATGGTTGCAAAAGGTACCGGCTCGCCTGATACATTGGTTATAGCCCCTTGAATGCCGGAGCTCAGGGCAGGAAAAACCTGGAAAAATAATAAGAGTGACGTGAGAAAGAATTTCATTATCCAATAGTTGATTTATTCAAACAAAAACAATTTTTAAGCTACAATGGTTAGCTCACTCCAAAATATCTTTTTTT
>SLIL01000426.1 GCA_007135645.1 Bacteroidales bacterium | reverse complement strand
TTGTTCTTTGCATTGGTGCCAAAGCTCACAGGAGCTGCAGAAACGCGATAACATTTTTAGAAAAAGAGATTCCGCAAATCAACTCATTATTATTTAATTTTTTTAAAATAAACAACATAAACATAAAATTTTTATTTTTGGGGCCTTAAGATTTTGACGAAGCCAGAAAAGAAAATCAGAACAACTATTTAAGGACTTACAAACTTCATTTTCTTATGAAAGAGTTGACAAACAGGGAAATTATTTCAAAATTTGTTTTATCAGGAATTGGGTTAGGTATACTGATTCCGGTGATTGCCATTATTCTTGAGCTCCTTTTAAAGGAGCTGCCATTTTCCATGGCAGGGATCCGGCAACTGCACCAGATTTCTTATTTAATCTATGTCTTGTATAGCCTGCCGTTTGTTTTTGGTTTTATCGGATACAGAACAGGAAAAAATGTGGCTGCCAAATCACTGGAGGTAAAAGATCAGGCCGATAAGGAGCTCAGAAAAGCAGGGAAGATTTTTGAGTTTACCGAGAAGCTGGCCGAAGGAGAAATCAATGTGGAGTATTCCTTTGAAAAAGATCAGGATACTGATGACCAGATTGGGATCTCATTAATGAAACTGAGAGATTACCTGCGTCAGAACAGGGAAGAAGAAGAAACCCGGCGCAAAATTGAACAGCAGCAAAGCTGGGCCACTGAAGGTATGGCAAAGTTTGGTGATATTTTAAGGCAAAATAATGACAATATTAATGAGTTAACCTACAACCTGATCAGCAACCTGGTAGAATATGTTGAGGCCAAACAGGGTGGTGTTTTTGTGATCAATGATAATGACCCCGGCGATAAGCATTTTGAACTCACCGCCTGCTATGCTTACAGCCGTAAAAAGTTTCTTGAAAAGCGTATTGAATGGGAAGAAGGACTCATAGGTGCCTGTGCACTGGAGAAAAATACCATTTTGCTCAAAGAGGTTCCCGAAGAGCATGTGGAGATCACTTCGGGACTGGGAGAAGCCAAACCTGATTGTATCATCCTGGTGCCCCTCAAGGTGAATGATGAGGTTCACGGAGTTATTGAGCTGGCAGCACTGAAAATTTTTCAGGATTACGAAATTGAATTTCTGGAGAAACTGGCCGAAAGTATTGCCTCAGTGATCTCCAGTGTAAAGATCAACCTGCGCACCGCTAAATTACTTCAGGAATCGCAGGAGCAGGCCAAGGTGCTGGCATCACAGGAAGACGAGATGAGGCGGAATATGGAAGAACTGAGTTATGCCAAAGAAGAGGCTGCAAAACAGGGCGAACTGCTGGCCAACTTTACCAACGCGGTAAACCATACCCTTGTCAGGGCCGAATACACCACCCAGGGGATCCTGCTTTATGCCAATACCCGGTTTTTAACCAAGCTGGGATACTCCAGCAACAATGAGGTGGAAGGAAAGCATATATCCATATTTATTCATGAAAAGGATAAGGAGTGGTTTTTCCAGATCTGGGATAGCCTATCAAAGGGTGGCAAGCACTTTGAAGGGGATATGAAGCATGTAACAAAACAAGGCAAAGACTTCTGGTCTATGGCTACCTATACCTGTGTGAGGAACTCTGATGGCTCCATCGAGAAGATCCTTTTCCTTGGTATCGACATTACCGAACAGAAAAAGCAAAACCTGGACTACGAAGCCCAGATTGATGCACTGAATCGTAACAACCTGAAAATAGAATACAATCCCGACGGTACTATTGTCGAAGCAAATAAAAAATTCCTGGAGTTTTCTGAAATTCCTGAATCCGAATTAACAGATTATTCAGTATACAGTTTTCTGGAAGAAGGAACAGAAAGCAGTTTTAAAAAAGTATGGCACAATATTCTTAAGGGGATTCCTTACGAAACGCAGTTTAAACTTAAAACCTCATCAGGAGAGGAAAGATGGATTGAGGGTACTTACAATGCCGTTAAGGATATGTATGGAGAGGTTTCAAAGGTGATCTACCTGGCAGGTGATATTACCCAGAAAAAACAGGTTGAACTTGAGAATGAAAGGCAAACCCTGTTGCTTAAGGCTCAGGAAGAGCAGTTGAGAAACCAACAGGAAGAGATCAAAAAACAGCACGACGAATTTAAGGAAAAGACTCAGCAGCATATTGATGAGATCGAATCTGTTAAAATCCGTAGTGAGCTTACTCTGGAAGGAGCCCTTGATGCTATAGTTTCCATCAATCAGAATGAGCGGGTTGAAATTTTCAATAAGGCTGCCGAAGAACTCTGGGGAATTGATCGTAAGGAGGTGCTGGGTAAAAGCATCCGAAACCTTCTTCCACCGCCGCATAATACCGCAAAAAGCGGAACCATTATAGAATTCTTAAAATCAGAAAAAAATCATCTGAAAGGAAACAGAACCGAGGTGAATATTGTTAATAGTGCCGGAGAGGAGGTTCCTGTTCTCCTTACATTATCAGAGGTAAAAATTGGCAGTAATTATACGTATACTGCATTTATTCAAAATATTTCGGTTGAGTTGTTTTAATTAAAGACACCTCTGCCTTTACTTATTCCAGGTTATTATGGGTAATGAGAGACTCAGAAGAGAGGCAGAAAAATTATTGAATAAGCTAGAAAGTAAATCACAGTCTGGTGCCCCCGATCGCGACAGTGCGCTTGAAGAATTGCAGATTTACCAGATTGAGCTTGAGTTACAAAATGATGAGCTCAAACGTTCGTCGGATGAGCTGGTGAAGTCGCACAAAAGGTTTACCGATCTTTTTGAGCATGCACCCGTGGGATACCTGCTCCTGCGTGAGGATTGTTCTATTATCAATGTTAACCTTTCAGCCTCTCTCTTACTCGACTTTGATAAAAAAGATTTCCAGGGTAAATTCTTTACCCGTTTTATTCATCCCGATTTTCAGGATCAGTTTTATTTTCTTATCCAGAAAGTGCTTGCCTCCGATGAGCTATTTACCGAAGAGCTTAAGCTTACACGGGGTTTGCATGACTACTTTTATGCCCAGTTGCAATGCATTCGAGATTTTGATGCCATATCCGGAGCAAAAAGGATCAGGCTGGTATTGATGGATATCTCTGAAAGAAAAGAGATTGAAAAAAAGCTCAAAAGGTTCAGGGCAGCTCTTGACAGTACTGCAGACAATATTTTTCTTATCGACTACGATAGGCTGACTTTTATTGATGTGAACGACTCTGCTTCCCGGAATCTGGGATATTCCAGAGAAGAGTTTCTGAAGCTTAAACCCAAAGATATCAATCCGGAATATTCATCGGAGTTTATCTCAGGCCTGAAAAAAGAGCATCTCAACGATATGAATAAAAGCATCACCCTTGAAATGAAATATTTCAGAAAGAGTGGTGAAAAGCTGGATGTGGAGGTGAAACTAAAAACCTTACTCATTGAAGATGAAAAGATCATTGTTGCTGTAGCGCGCGATATTACTGAAAGGAAAAAGAATGAAGAAAAACTCTCGAGCTATGCAAAGGAGCTGGAGGAGCTGAATACCGGGAAAAATAAATTTCTTTCCATTATCTCTCATGACCTCAGAGGGCCATTCCTGGGCCTCAAAGGATATACACAGATGCTTGTAGAAGAGTATGACCTGCTGGAAAAGGAGGAAATACTCGATTACCTGGGTAAGATCCAGTCATCCACCAAAGACCTCTACACCCTGGTTGATAACCTGCTGAAACTATCCCGGCTGGAGTTGGGTAAAATACCCTACGAACCCATGTCTTTTAATCTTTACAATGAGCTGGAATCTTTGTTCAAGTTGTTATCGGGTATTGCTGCCAAAAAGGAGATCAAACTTGTAAATGAGCTGCAAAAAGATCTATATCCCTTCGCTGATCGCCTTATGCTTATTTCTATCATGCAAAATCTGGTGGGCAATGCCATAAAGTTTACACGCAGGAAAGGAACCATAAGGATTAGCTCCAGAACAGCCGATCAGTGCGTGGTAATAAGTGTTGAGGATAACGGTGTTGGGATGAGCAGAGAATTACAGGAAAAACTTTTTCATCTTGATAAAGGCCATACATCCAAAGGTACCAATGGTGAAAGAGGAACCGGGTTTGGATTGATCATTGCCAGAGAAATGATCAAGAAAATGGGGGGATCTATTTCTGTGGAAAGTGAACCTGACAAGGGTAGCAGTTTTACCTTTACCCTTAAAAAATCTGATTATACCTCGTAAAAAATATTCTCATTTTCCGGCATTTTATGAGCAAGATACCTCTTGACTACTATTTTGAAAATGATACGTTATGGCTTGCCGCTGACCTGATTGGGAAATATATTTGCTGCAACCTTGATGAACATGGACCAACAGCCGGAATCATAATGGAAACAGAAGCATACATGGGAGCTACAGACCGGGCATCGCATGCATATGGAAACAGGCATACAC
>SLIL01000135.1 GCA_007135645.1 Bacteroidales bacterium | reverse complement strand
TTTTTGCTTGATCAAAAAGTAGCAAAAGATCAAGGCTTCGCATGTTTCCCGACAAAACTGCGGTCTCTTCGCTGAAAAAATTCAATGCCTGTTTTGTTACATTCTTTTCTGTTAATAATAAGCCGTGCAAAGTAATGTTACTGCTACTAATACCGATGGGTATCACAGGCTGCGAATTTTTTTTAACCGCTTCGTTCCTTGTTTTGTTACCGGGAAACCTGCAAGGCCGGAGGGGTGCTTCGATCAACAGGTGTAATGTAAAAATAGCAGCTAAATCGATTCGATATAAAAGGCAAACCTTATTTTTAAATATTTCAAACTTGAGTCCTCTCCAAAAAGTACAATACCCCCCAACCCCCTATGAGGGGGAGCTCGCAACCCATTGAATTTACGTGAGTTATAATAAAGGGCTTTTTATCAATAGCATTAAAAAAAGACTTTTCAGAGTGGATAAATTATTTAAACCTTAGCAGCTATTTCGTTTGAAATTAATCCAGAGAGCCGGCCACGAAAGGTAGCTTTGCATAGCATCAGGCGCGTAGCGCTAAAATTATGGTAGAAAAGAAAATCAGCGAATGACCCGAAAGCCGCATAGCGGTGAACCGAGCCATGACAATAGCATTGACACACACGAGGATGATTATAATTCGCAGCATGGCAAACCATGCAGTCAGAGTATTGTTGGCGAGCTCCATCTGACCGAATTAATAAAATTATAAACAGATGAAATTAACCAATAAAATTAATGTGCTGATTATCAAATTACAACTGGTATAATTATTTTTTATTCTACCGACAACAATAATCTCTAAAAGAGGCCTAACATCAACAACTGTAAAAACGCAAATTTTGCGGGACAACAGATTTTTTTCATATATTGCACAGCAAAACAAAACCCTTATTTCCAAAACACAAAACACACATTCTGCAATGATGGAATCAAATGAACGTATCCGGAAAATCAGGTTGCTGGCAGAAGAATACAGAAACTACACTGCTGAGAACCTATCACAACTGGTAAAGATCAAGTCCCTGAGCGGGGAAGAAAAAGAGGTACAGCAGGAAGTCATGCGCCAGATGCGCGAAGCCGGCTTCGATGAAGTAACCATGGACCCCCTGGGCAATGTACTGGGCCGGATAGGCAATGGCCCCACAATACTGGCTATTGACGGACACATCGACACGGTGGATGTGGGCAATCCCGAAAACTGGAGCTTTGACCCGTTCTCAGGACATATTGCCGATGGATTTGTTCATGGCCGCGGCAGTGTTGACCAGAAAGGGGGTATTGCATCCACCATTACAGCTGGCCGCATCCTTAAAGAGCTGGGGGTACCCGACGGCATCACCTTTTACTGCGTTGCCAGTGTAATGGAAGAGGACTGCGACGGCCTTTGCTGGAAATATATTATTGAAGAAAGCGGAATAAAACCCCACTGGGTCATCAGCACCGAACCCACCAACCTGAATATTTACCGTGGCCAGCGTGGCCGTATGGAGATGCACGTTTCTTTCCGGGGTGTTTCGGCCCATGGGTCAGCACCCGAGCGGGGGAAAAACGCCATCTACATGGCCTCCCGCGGTGCACTGGAAATTGAACAGCTGCACGAAAGGCTGCACAACGACCCCTTCCTGGGCAAAGGGAGCATCACCATTTCTGAGTTTGTTTCAGGTAGCCCATCACTGTGTGCCGTAGCCGACTCAGCCCGCCTCCATCTGGACCGCCGCCTCACCTGGGGCGAAACAAAGGAAACAGCCATAAAGGAAGTGCAACAGGCCATTGGCCAGCCTGAAGCTAAAGTGGAAGTGCTTTATTACCATGGCAAGGCTTTTACCGGGCTGGAGTACGGCATGGAGAAATACTATCCCACCTGGAAGATTGATGAAAATGACCCGGTGATACAAAAAGGGATCGAAACGTTTAAAGCGCTGTTTGACAAGGAACCGCTGGTGGACAAATGGACTTTCTCTACCAATGGGGTAACCATCAACGGCATCCATGGCATTCCTGTTATCGGCTTTGGCCCGGGCAACGAAGTGCTTGCCCACGCCCCCGATGAGAAAGTGCCTGTGGATCATCTTGTTGCTGCTGCAGCATTTTACACAGAATTTACCCACCACATCACCCGGTAATCCCAATACGCAAACCCTTAAAAAACACCAATATGAGCCATATCAATTCCATTATTGAACAGATCCATGATACCGGAGCTAGCCTCCAGGGAAAAGATTTCTTACTTACCTGGCAAAAAACACGCAAGGAGCTTGACCTGATCCTGCTGGTAGCCGAAGCATTGAAGCAGATGCGCGATAACAACATCTCTCCCCGTGTCTTCGACTCTAGACTGGCAGTATCCATTTTTCGCGACAAATCCACCCGCACCCGGTTTTCTTTTGCTTCAGCGGCCAACCTGCTGGGATTGGCTGTGCAGGACATGGACGAAGAAAAATCGCAGATCTCCCACGGCGAAACAGTTCGCGAAACGGCCAGCATGATCTCGTTCCTCACAGAGATCATCGGGATCCGCGACGATATGTACCTGGGAGCCGGCCATGCCTATATGAAGGAGGTGGCAGCAGCCCTTGATGACGGCTATGCACAGAAAGTACTTCCTGTGCGTCCCGGCATTGTAAACCTGCAATGCGATGTGGACCACCCTACCCAATCCATGGCCGACCTGATGCACCTGATCAACCATTATGGCTCGGCAGAGGCCCTTAAGGGGAAGAAGATCGCCATGACCTGGGCCTATTCCCCCAGCTATGGCAAACCCATGTCGGTGCCCCAGGGGATCATAGGACTGATGACCCGTCTTGGGATGGATGTGAGCCTGGCATACCCCGAGGGATATGGACTGATCCCTGATGTGGTGGAAACGGCGAAAAAAAATGCCAAAGGTTCGGGAGGCAGTTTTGAAATTGTAAACAGCATGGAGGATGCCTTCAAAGACGCGGATATCGTGTACCCCAAAAGCTGGGCACCATACCATGTAATGGAACAGCGCACACAATTGCTGCGCAACCAGGATTCTGCAGCCCTGAAAGAGCTGGAGAAGGAGTGCCTGGCCAACAACGCCCGGTATATGGACTGGGAGTGTAACCGCCAGAAAATGGATCTTACCAAAGACAAAAAAGCCCTCTATATGCACTGCCTGCCAGCCGATATCAGCGATGTTTCCTGCAAAAACGGAGAGGTAAGCGAAGAGGTGTTTGAACAATACCGCATTCCCACTTACATAGAAGCCGGCTTCAAACCTTATATCATTGCTGCCATGATGTTTACCAACCGATTCGGCAATCCTGCCGGAATGCTGGAAAAAATGGTGGTGAGAGGCAGAGAGCAGGTGCTGGGGGAGTAGTGGGGAGACGGGAGTCGGAAGTTGAGCGCGAAGCGCGAAATCCCGGATGCGAAAGCGATTCGGGATCGGAAGACCGAAGTCGGAAGTCGGAAGACGGAAGTTGAGCGCGAAGCGCGAAATCCCGGATGCGGAAGCGATTCGGGATCGGAAGACCGAAGTCCGAAGTCGGAAGTCTGAAGACGGAAGTTGGGAGTCGGAAGAGTTGGATTGGGAGGTCAGGATTGAAGTACAATAGAGTTAAAACAGAGCAACAGATTAAACGTTAAAAACAACCATTGCATGGACATTTATCGACATATTCCGGAGTTTCTTTCCAGGCATAAACTGGCGGCACTTTGCATTGTTATTGACACGGAGGGATCGGCCCCGCGAAAGGCGGGCTCCAAGATGCTGGTTGCGCCCGGAGGGGACATCCTGGGAACAATTGGCGGCGGTGCTGTTGAAGAACGGATCATTGAAGAGGCTCAAAAGGTGATCCAATCGGGAAAGCCCGTGAAGATCTACTATCGCCTGGAAGAAGATCTGGGCATGCAGTGCGGGGGCAACGTGGAAGTTTACATTGATCCGCTGGGACTGCGTTCCAGGCTCTACATTTTCGGGGCAGGCCATGTGGGGAAAGCGCTGGCAGGGCTTGCACACCGGTTCGGATTTGAGATCACCCTTCTGGATTTCAGGCCCATTGAATTCAGCGAAGAAGAAAAGCAGATTGCCCGGTTCATTGAAGGGGACTATTTTGAGACCCTCCAAACCCTGGAATTCGATCAGGACACCTATATCACTATCATGAGCCCTACCCATGAGCATGACTTTGAATTGCTCAAACAAATGGGTAAAAAGAACTTTGCCTATCTGGGCATGATCGGCAGCAAAAAAAAGGTTGCCAGGGCAAAAGAGCAGTTACTGGGTGAGGGCCACTTCACACCGGAAGAATTCGGCCGGTTTGACACCCCCATGGGATTGCCCATGGCCGCCGAAACCCCCGAAGAAATTGCCATCAGCATCCTGGGAAAAATCATTGATGTGCGCAATAAAAAGCAAAATCCATGACCCTATCCAACACCATAACATTCC
>SLIL01000477.1 GCA_007135645.1 Bacteroidales bacterium | reverse complement strand
CCACCTCAATCATGTATTAAGTGAGTTTGGCTTCAGGGAAGAGGCTTACAACCTGCTGTTGCGTAAAAGTTATCCCTCCTGGCTCTATCCCGTAACCATGGATGCAACCACCATCTGGGAGCGCTGGGATGGCATCAAACCCGACAGCACTTTTCAAAGCCCCGGAATGAATTCGTTCAACCATTATGCCTATGGGGCCATTGGTGAATGGTTGTTCACCGAAGTAGCCGGAATAAAGAGCACCAGCCCGGGCTATCAGTCGCTGCTTATTGCACCCCAGCCTGGCGGTGGATTAAGGCATGCCCGGGCCATTCAAAATACACTATATGGCAGGGTAGTTTCATCCTGGAAGTTTAAGGACGATGATTTTCTCCTTACCGTGGAAATTGCGGCAAACAGTGATGCAGTAATAGAGCTACCCTTTGGCCAAATGGAGGGTATAACGATAAATGGTCAGGGGATTCTGGAAAACAACCACATCAAAAATTTCAGCATTCAAAACGGACAGATCACCATTGAGGTGGGATCAGGGGAATACCAGTTCATCATACCCAAAGAATGGTTTCCCGAATCTGCCATACCCGGTGAAGAAGCTGAAGCCATGGCAGAAACAATGGGTGTTGAAACCAAAGTAGCCCGTTTGCTGGCCCATGAGGCATCACGATCCATACTATTTGAGGAGATGTCTTCCCTGATGCATTCACCGTGGCTGAGCCAGGTTATGAATTTTAGTCTGGAACGAGCAATGGAGTGCTTGCCTGAGGAGTTGCACATTGATAATGATCAGATGTTGCGGCTGAAAGAACAGCTAAAAGCACTAAACAAATAACCGGGTTGTTTCACATTGCCATCCTCTACCCTACCCGAAAAGATCTGGCAACCATTCTCCATCGGCTGAATAAGGCGGGTTACGTTGTATTTTGGCGCAAAAGTGGCTCCCGACCGCAAGGGATTTTATCATAGAGTTTTATTTTTAGCAGCCTTAAGCACAATAGCCAGCAGGAAACAGAATAATTCACCGGCCAAAAACCATATTCTGCTTAATGCAGCGAGCGTTGTGGCGGCTGCCGTTGCTACACTGCCCAGGGTAAGCAGTCCCACGAGAGAAGCCTCTCTCAGACCAAGCCCTCCGGGAGCAAAAACGGCTGCTATTCCCAAAACCGTCGATAACGGAAAATAAATAATACCCAGGGGCGGAAGCACAATATCCATACTCATGGCCAGGAAATAAAATGCCAGAGCATAAAAGAGCCAAAAGATAAAGAAAACAGGAAGCACTTTCAGGTTCTGCTTAAACGTCAGTGCCGGGATGTTTATCTCCTTCTGCAACACTTTTTGGACAATTTTTCCTGTCAGGGAATGAAAATAGCGCGTAAAAATAATGACTGACAGCACAAGACCAGCCAATACAATAATTGCCTTAATATACCAGGCTATATCAAGAAAAATAACTCCCAGTGAAGAGAAAAACACCACAACCCACATACCCATAAACTGAGAATACAGAGATATGTAAACCAGAGCGCCAAAAGGATAATCATATTTCCTTCTAATATATTCGCCCCGTCCGAGATGAACCCAGAACTTTCCGGGTATATACCTTGATAACACAGTTAGCCCAAATGCAATAATGGAATCCCGGTTTTTGATGAAATATCCATAACTACGCAACACATACTTATAGGAAAGGGCCTGCAGGAAAAAGCCTGCGAAGAGCAAAAACAGGGAAAGGACAAGATAGACATACGAAATATTCCCGGGCAGGGCAATATAATCTCTTCTGTAGAGAGAGATAAAAAGGGCGACAATGGAGATATACACAAACCATGTAAGCCAATTATCTTTCAAGTAAAGGAAGAACTTGTGAAAGACCTTTTTACAGGTATTTCCGGAGGTTAAGAAAAACATTACAACGCCTTTTGTTCTGTTTTTTGCTTCAGATAGCTTTGCACATGGCGCCGTTTTTTGGAAGGATATATATCATCAATCGTTACCAAAATGCCAATGCCCTCTACATTATTGCCAAAATCGTGATTGTGTGCTATACCGAAAACCTTCATGCTGGGAGAAAGACTCATATAGGCTTTAATAAGCGGGGGGATGGTTTCTCCCAGGTCGCGGATAGCCTGATTAAGGTTGGAAAAATCTGCATCGTAACCCTCATCGTTAAAAAAATCATCGAGCTGTTCCCGATTGTGTCTAATGGATTCAGGCTCATATACCTCAATCAGATTTTCCTTATCACCAAAGTATTTGTACATAAAATGAAGCAAAAGGTCTCTCGCCTTGGAATGGTAATTCTTGTAAAGGGTTACCCTGCCATAGAAATATTTGGTATCCGGATGATCAACAATCAGGGCCCCAAGGCCATCCCAAAGATTGTCAAGAGAAAAAACCCCCTTGCGCGGGTTGGTAACAGGCTGGTATTTAGGCTGAATAAATGACTTACCCAGTTCCATAGTAAAGGGCATAAATTCCTTTTCAAAACGTGCAGAGGGCTTAAACATATTAGCAGTAGATATTTTATACCTGCCATCAACTTCCTTTATGGCATCATTGAGGTTGAAATACCGATACCCTCCGACTATTTCTTCCTCCAATGGATCCCAAACGATGATCTGCCAGTAGGGATTGTCCATCAAATCATATTCATCCACATCCATTGATTTCCCAGAACCCCCACCGGAATCGCGAAAAGACACCTCCCTTAATCTTCCCACTTCATTCATAAGTTCAGGACACTGGTGTGCGTTAAAGATATATATTTCGTTGTTGTCAAAATTAGTGGTCCTGACAAACAAGCTATTATGAAGCTCTTTCTTCAATGTACCTTTATCAACTGATGCTATAATTTTCTCCATGCAGGTAGTGCTTTTTTATCCACAATATAAACACATTGAACAAAAAAATTGTTTTAGCTTAATTGAAACCTTTTCATCATTGAAGTGGGATCAGGGGAATATAAGTTCATTAAACCCAAAGAATGGTTTCCCGAATCTGCCATTTCCGGATAAGAGACCGAAACCATTCCAGAAACAATGGGTATTGAAACCAAAGCAGCCCGATTACTGGCCCATGGGGTATCAGAAGCCCTTTACCTGGAAGATCCCGACCAGAACGGGATTGAACTTTACCGGGATAAGCCATGGGAACAGTGGCCCCGGAAACCTGATGGCTAAACAGACATGTACACCAGGGCACTGGACCTGGATGATCTGCTGAACCGAGCCATGACATAAATTATGACACATACGCGGATGATTATATTTTCGAAATTACTCTAAAACACTTATGTCGGTTATTGTTGGCGATTTATCCCGTCTTTCTCGGGAGCTCCATCTGACCTATTTAATAAAATTATAAACAGATGAAAGAAATTGTATAATTGATAGAATTGCGGTATGATTTAGCAATTTAATCACAAATGAAACATCCATGATAAGTCCTTTAACACACACGAGGATGACTATTCAGGATGTTCCATCTGACCATTAAAAAACAAATTATAGACAGATGAAACTATCATGATTTTACACGATCTCATTCAAACCAACGAGTGGCTCAGTATTGAGCTTACCATGCAATCCCTGTATCCGGATTACCAGGGTGATATGGAAAGCTACAGGAAGGTGTTTGAAATGCTGAGAGAAAGAACACCAGCAAAATCAGACATTGAAATAACCCTGACACAATGCTATGATGATGAAACCGGTGATGAATCCCATGTGGACGTATCAGGAAGAGACCCCAACGCCGCGAAAGACGAACTGACAGAGTGGTTAGCCATAGAATTCACCCCGTGGAATGAATGGCTGGGGATGACCATCAGTAAAGAAACACTGGCTGACTTTAATGAGCTGGAGATCATTTGCCATTGTCTGTTTGAAATGACATTCGTGAGCTTTGATGAGCAGGAGATCCTGGATTATCTGGAATCGATCAAAAAAACGGCGGAAGAATACAAAAGTCTGAGCCCTGAAGAAAAAAAGGCCAGAACCCGGTCGCTGGATGATCTTATGAACAGACCTGGTGATGAATAGAACTCTTAAATGGTTTTCTTCAAATGTTTTGGACTGAACTACAAGGCTTTTGATGGATTAGGACTAAAAAAGTTTATTGAAATACCTTGTGGTATCTTAGAATTGGGAAGTAATCACTTATCAAATTTAGCAATGATACTTATTTAAGGGTTTCGAAAGAGATTTAATTTTCACTATATGCCATGGTAAGTTTTTTATCTTTGTACTATGTGGAATAAAAACAAAATCAAGTACTTCAGAAGAGCTTTATTAAGCTGGTTTGAAAACAATAAAAGAGATTATCCATGGAGAAAAGAAGGAATATCAAATTATGAATTAATTTTCAGTGAAATATTGCTTCAAAGAACAAAAGCTGAAACAGCTGCTAAACACTATGACAAATTCTTTAATAAGT
>SLIL01000085.1 GCA_007135645.1 Bacteroidales bacterium | reverse complement strand
TACAATCCGCATGAGGCTTCAAACAATCCAGACTACATCAAACAAAAATACACTGATTCAGGAGCTGCCGGCACAGCACTCTCCACCGGGATTAAAACCTACAACGGATCCATCGGTATTGGGGTAATGGGCGACACCCTCGTACACATGACCCAGGCAGCAAAAGCACTGGGCAAAGCTACCGGTGTGGTATCCAGTGTGCCACTCAGCCATGCAACACCGGCTGCCTTTGTAGCTCATAATGAACGCAGGGGCAACTATGCACAGATTGCCCAATACATGTTCTTCCATACTGCAACCGATGTGATCATGGCACCCGGCAACCCCGATTTCAACAACGACGGCCAGCCCGAAGAAACCAACCCCAGGTTTGTGGGAGGAAGAGAAATATGGGATATGCTTAAAGCCAACGACGGGCGTATTGAGTTCGTTACAGAAGACGCAACCTTCAGGGTACAGGATGCCAATGGCAACGGGCAACCCGACCCCTGGACGCTTATCCAGACAAGGGAAGAATTTCAGCAAATCGCAAACGGAATAAATGTCCCTTCAAGAGTGCTTGGTGTGCCCCAGGTGCAATCAACCCTGCAACAAGGAAGAACTCATGTAGCAGGACATACCCTTCCATTTGAAACCCCTTTTAATGAAAATGTACCCACACTGGAAGAAATGACCCAAGCTGCATTGAACGTATTGAACCAGAATCCCAACGGGTTCTTTGTAATGGTAGAAGGTGGTGCTGTTGACTGGGCGAGCCACAGCAATGATGCAGCGCGTATGATCGAAGAACAGACCGACTTCAATAATTCAGTTAAAGCAGCCATACAATGGGTAGAAGAAAACAGCAGCTGGGAAGAAACACTGATCATTGTAACCAGCGACCATGAGTGTGGCTATCTGACCGGGCCCGGTGAGGCCGACCCGATTTTCGGACAGGTAGTGAACAACGGGCAAGGGCAGCTTCCGGAAATGCAGTGGCACTATGGCAGCCACACCAACGTATTGGTACCTTTTTATGCCAAAGGCACCGGCGCAAACTTTTTCAACCTTGTAGCACGTGAACGCGACCCCGTTTACGGGCCCTTTATTCAAAATACCGATATGGCATCCATGGTATTTATGATGTGGGGAAAACCAGAGATTGAAGTGCACCGGCTGAACCATTAAGCTATGAGTCCACTCCGAAAGGTACAATACCCCCACCCCCCTATGAGGGGGAGCTCGCAACCTATTAAATTTATGCAAGTTACAAAGGGCTGTTTTATCAATAGCATTAAAAAAGACTTTTTAGAGTGCACTTAGTTATAAGATACCCCTAAAAAAAGACCAGCCTGGATTTACCGGGCTGGTCTTTTTTTATTTTGCTTTTAAAGCTATCAGAAATTATTGTTTCCTGAGCTGATAGCTTTGTGTTGCAAGATTAACTTCGATTTTGTAAGTACCTGCCTGTGCGGGTAGCTTTACTTTTCTGCTTTCCGATTCGATCATACGGCTGCGTGCATGCGCAAACTCAGATGCAGAACCCCAGCGGGTTGCATCAGCATGCTGGCCATCTGAAAACTGGATAGAAAGGTCCTCTGATCCGTCAAGCTCAACGATAGCATAAAACCTTCCGGGAGCTGTCTTGGTCATTTCAGTTGCAGCAGCAATATTCCAGCCACCTTCCACAGCATCACCTACGATGTAAACCTTCTCTGCAATGGGTTCTACCCTGTATTTAAGCCCGAGTGTATCGGCCACCACACGATAGTCACCTGCTTCTTCAGGTCTTGGGATTGCCGGAGGATCCGGCACACCTTCGTCAGGTCTGTACACCAGGTTTCCGATAATGGTACCATCATCTTCAACGGTGGGTGGGTTATCATCGGTACCCCATTGTGGTGCCCACTGCCCGAGCACAGAGATAAACTTAAAGAAATCGCCGCCACTCAACTCCACAACGATTGCATAGGTAGCATCCTCAACATGTTCCATTTCAAGGGCAGCTGTGTTGTTCCAGCCTGCAGGGGTACCATCACCAAGAATATAAATGGGGGGTACCTGGAATTCAAAGGGAGTGACACCAAAAGATACAGGATCAGAAAACTTGAACAGATCCTGAGATGCACCGGGGATAAAAGACCTGATACGCATATTTACATCAGCCATAACACCGGTTTCAAGACCCAGTGTACCACAGGCATCATTGAGCCTTTGTACCAACAGGTCATAGGTAAGGCCATCAAGTGTGGCAATGGTAGCAGGACCGGCAAAATCATTTCCTGCCAGGTCCAGCTCAATAGCATAACGTGGAGCTGGAATATTATCCAGAACATAGTTTGCAGCTGTCCATTCAACAGTAAATACGAGTTCTTCCTCTTCACCCTGAAGCAACACATACTCGCCGCCAGTTTGAGGGGTGATGAGCTGGGCCGGTGCAACCTGACTGAGGTCAAGCACCGGGTTTTCCTGTTCTTTCTCGCAGGCCATCATAAACGCAAGCCCGGCGAAAACAGTAAATATTATGAATAATCTTTTCATTGATATATGGTTTTAAGATTAATAACCGGGATTTTGTGTAAGATTGGGATTTGCTGTAATATCAGCTGCCGGAATGGGAAACAGATTATAGATGGCATTAGTAGCCCCGCCTTCACGTACATTGTTTTTCCATGGCCAAACATAATCTCCACCGGTAAACCTGCCAAAACGTATCAGGTCGGTTCTGCGATGTGCTTCCCAATACAATTCGCGGGCACGTTCATCAAGAATTCTATCCAGGTTAAGTGCTCCCGAGCCAATGTTATTGGAGTCATCTCCAAATGCCCGTTCGCGGATAGCGTTGAAATAAGCAGTTGCCTGTTCAAGGCTACCACCACCGCCACGCAGGTGTGCTTCAGCATACATCAGATACACATCAGCAAGCCTGAAAATGGGGAAGTCGGTATCGGCAAATGCAAGGTTGGAACCTGGGGTGCCATTACGTCTCATATTGGTAAATTTCACCACTGCATATCCATCGGTAAACTCGCTCAGATTATCGATTTCCAGATTTTGCCCATCCGTATAGAACATGCCTCTGTTGTCGGTTTCCACGAAAAGATTAACCAGGTTCTTAGTGGTGCGCAAACCACCCCAGCCACCGTCCATACCATATTCGGCAGCATTCATGCTTCCACCGATGGCAGCATGGATAATAAAATTGGTTCCACCCCAGGTTTGTGTATGTATTCCATCATAACGAATTGCAAAGATCACTTCATTAAATCCTGGGTTTTGAATGGGGTTATTATCAGCCATAAATAAATGAGCATATTCCGGCTCAAGAGTAAAGCCGCCTTCATTGATCACCCTTTCAGAATAGGTGAGTGCATCAGCCCAGCGGGGAGTGCCGGTATAAACTTCGGCATTGAGATAAAGCTTGGCCAGCAAAGTCCATGCTGCAGCCCTGTCGGCACGACCGTAATCGTTCTGACGGGGAGCTACCAGGTCATCCAGGAGATCCAGGAGATCTGCTTCAATAAAAGCAAACAAGTCAGCCCTGTTGATTTGCTGTGGAGGAATTGACCCAATAGCATCTTCTTCAGTAACAAAGGGAACGTTTCCAAAAATATCCATTGCATGCCAGTAACTCAAAGCTCTCAGAAAACGTGCTTCAGCCCTGAACACCTGGATCTGGGCCCTGAGACCTGCATCCACACCTCTTTCATTAAGAAGCTCATCGGTAGTCTGGCGTAAAAATTCATTAGCCAGGGCAATCTGATAGAAAATACGTGAATACATGGCAGTAACAAAAACATCACTTGCGCCCCATGCGTGGTAAATAAAGTCTTTAATGGTCTGGTCATCCCAACCAATAACGGCTTCATCGGTAGTAAGGACCTGGTGGTACCATAATCCGCGGAGATACTGGCCGAAACCTTCGTCGATACCACTGATATCAGCCTGTCCGGCAGGACCTTCCTGTCCTGAAACGGCAAGCCCGGCATACAACTTGGCAAGCACCTGCTCATAAGCTGCAGGATCGTCATAAACGGTAGCTGAAGTGATCACCCTTTCATCAAGAGGTATCACATCCAGGTCACCGATGCAGGCCGTAAAAATAAGAGAAGTACTTATAAGTACAGCGATGAGATTTATTATCTTTTTCATTTTATGTCGTTTTTATCGTGATTAAAACTGAAGATTTACACCCAATACAAAATTGCGCGGACGGGGGTAGAAATTGTTGTCGATACCGAAAGCAATTTCAGGATCCAGACCATCGTATTTGGTGATTACAAAAGCATTCTGTACGGTAAACGATAAAACCAGATTGGTACCGTTTTGCAGAAAGTTGCTGAAGTTGTAAGCAAGGGAGATATTGTCCATCTTAAAGAAGGAAGCATCCTGGATGTAAAAATCAGAAAGATATCTTGCATTGTTGAAGTTCACATTGAATGCATCTGTGGTAATATTGCTCAGGTAAGGACCTTCGGGGCGATACAAACGGCTAAGTTCACCATTCATAGAACTTACGTTGTTGTACATAAAGTTACCGATGTTGGCACGACCGGCAAATGAGAATGTCCAGTCCCGATACTCGATGGTAGAATTAAGGCCAATAAAGTAATCTGCAGCTGGTTTTCTGTGATGATAGCGATCTTCATCCGTAATTTGTCCGTCGCCATTGCGGTCAACATAAAGGCCTTCAATGGGGTTTCCATTCTCGTCAAATACCTGCTGATATACGAAGAAAGAGTTGGGAGCAAAACCTTCGCTGTGAATTTGCACCGTATTACCTACACCACCAGAAATACCTCCTACCAGTACTCCCAGGTACTCGGGATCATCGGATAATGTAAGTTTGGTAATTTTTGTTTCGCTGTAAGTGGCATTCAGGCCCAATCTCCAAACCAGGTCAGAAGTAACCACCGGGCGGGTATTAATGCTGAATTCGATACCCTGGTTCTCCAGGCTACCAATATTGGTAAGGATCGCGTTGGTAAGATTGGTACCTGCAGGAATGCTGATAAAGTTTAGCAGGTCACGTGTTTCGCGGAAATAATAGTCAATAGAACCATTGAAGCGATCATCAAGGAATCCATAATCGAGACCTACGTTGAATGTAGTGGTTTCTTCCCATTTGAGGTTCTCATCATAGCCTTCGGGGCGAAGGGTGGGGATCTGGCGATCACCAAAGAAATAATAAGCTCCCTGGATGTTGCGGGTATAGCGTGATAAAGCGGGATAGTTGCCTGCTCCAATATCCTGCTGACCGGTGATACCCCAGCCTAAGCGGAGTTTCATTTCATTCACAGCATTTATGTTTTGCATAAAGTTTTCCTGATCAAGTCTCCAGGCAAAAGCTGCTGAAGGGAACAGGCCCCACTGGTTGTCGCCCACAAAACGGGATGTACCATCGTTTCTCACGGTAAAAGTAAGCAGGTAACGATCCATCATATTGTATTGCAAACGACCGAAGAAAGAAACGAGAAAATACTCTGTTTCATAACGGGTATCATTGAATACCCTGAAACCGTCATTCAGTCCCAATTGCTGCCCGAGGTTGTTTTCAAAGTTGGTATCAAAAGTAGAACCTCTGTCCCAGAAATGCTGCCAGGAGTACCCGGCCATCACATCGATGCGGCTATCGAGGAAATTCAGATCGGATGCATAGTTAAGATAGAAGTCGATGAGTTCATTCTTCTTTTCCTGCTCATAAACCACTTGCTGACCACCTCTTACCAGCGACCATGCGGCATAATCAGGAACAGTAACTTCACCATCACTACTTGAGTAATCATACCCCAGGTTGAGGTTAGCACGCAATTGAGGAAGGAAAGGCATTCTGTAGTCAAATTGGGCATTACCGATAAAGCGGTTAACTGTTGAAACATCATCTCTTAACTGAAGTAATGCAACAGGATTGGAGGTAGCTACGGGCTTTGGAATTCCTGAATTTTCATCAACCCATGCAAAGAATCCACCGAATTCATCACTGCCGGTGGTAACGGGCTGGGTTGGGTCAAACATGATCGCTGCACCAATGGCTCCATTATCGGCAAAATTATTATTTACATTTACCCCCCTTGCATTGATGGTAACTTTAAGGTCATCATCCAGGAAAGTTGGAGTCAATCCCAAAGAGAATGTTGTACGGGTCATATTGTCTGTATCCAGCACACCGTCATGGGAAGAAAAACCAAGAGATGCCCTGTAAGGCATGTTGCGGAATGCACCTGTTGCACTCACATTATGGTCATGACCAAAGGCATCGCGGAAAATCTCGTCCTGCCAGTTGGTGGATGCAGGGCCCAAAAGACCAGTTACATTATCCCTGCCTGCAAAACGCTGATTTATGACATTGCGGTACTCATCAGCACCCAGAACATCAATGGTTTTGGCATTGGTTGACAGGGAATAGGTTCCTGTGTAGTTAAGGCGAAGAGGTTGTCCTTCCTTCCCTTTTTTTGTGGTGATAATAATAACCCCGTTGGATGCCCTTGAACCATAAATGGCTGTAGCAGAAGCATCTTTAAGTACGGTAAATGTTTCAATGTCGTTGGGGTTGATAGTACTTAATGCACTTCTCATACCTGTGATCCCTCTTGAGTCAACAGGGATACCATCGATAACGATAAGCGGATCATTGAGGGCTGAGAGGGATGAACCACCCCTGATACGGATAACCTCTCCGGCACCGGGGGCACCACCACCGGATGTGATCTGTACACCGGCCATTTTACCCATAAGCAGCTCACTGGGGGTAGTGATATTACCACGATTAAAGTCTGCAGATCCTACCACAGCAACAGAACCGGTAGCATCTTCTCTCCTCTGCACACCATAACCAATCACGATAAATTCCTCGAGGGTTGTGATGTCGGCAAAAAGCTCAAAGTCAATGTTTACCGTTCCGCCCTCAGGCAGGGTGATTTGCCTCTGACTGGGGTCATAACCCAGAAAAGAAGCAACAATAGTAATTTCTCCGGCCGGAGCACTAAACTCGAACCGGCCGTCCATGTTTGTTACGGTACCTATAGTGGTACCCTGAACCAATACACTTGCTCCGGGCAGGGTTTCACCTGTAGCCCTGTCAGATACCGTACCTGTAACCCGGCCTGTCTGAGCATGGGCTGCAAAACTGAATACAACCAGCAGCAATGCAGTTAGTCTGGCAATTTTCTTTACCATATTGTTTGGATTTTGTGATGAATAATTAGGTTAACTGAATGATTTGGATTAGTTGGAAAAGGTTGAAATAAAGATTAAACATTTGTTAATTTCATGTTATACTTTTATTAAGTTTGAATGGATCGCAAATGTAAGAAAAAAAAAGTGATTGGCTCCTTATTTTGCATCTGACAATCAACAATTTGGATGTATTTTTTTACGCAAACGTTTGCGATATCGTTTGCGATTCCCATTGCGATTTCGATTGCAAAACAATTCTCTGATAAACTTTGTTCGCAACTATTCCTTTCATTAAATAATCTACTCATTCCAATGCTTATGCAGATCTATTCACAAAAGCTCTTAAATTTAGAGGTTATAATACTCCCCCTCAGATAAATTATTGACCCAAATAAAACCGTTTGATAAGGATAAAACATAGCCTATTATTTTGTATTTTTACCAATCTTGTACTATACAATAGACATCTGCTTATTTTACCTATTTTCAACCTGTTATGAAAGCACATCTGACATCCATAAATGATATTGCCAAGGCACTTGGGGTTTCGGCATCCACTGTATCAAGGGCATTAAAGGATCATCCTGATATAAGTGAAGCCACCCGGGAAAAGATTAAAGCGTTTGCCGAGAAAGTCAATTACAGACCCAACGCTTTGGCCCTGAGCTTAAAAAAACAGGTTTCACGTACCATTGGGATTGTGGTACCAGAGATTGTTCATCATTTTTTCTCTTCCATTATCAGTGGTATTGAAGATATTGCCTACAGCAAGGGCTACCGTGTTATGATCTGTCAATCCAATGAGGATCTGGCACGTGAACAGATGAATGTACAGGCTTTGCTGGACCACCGTGTTGATGGCCTGCTGGTATGCCTGAGCAAATCAACCAACGATTTCAACCATTTCCTTTCGGTTTACCGCAGCGGCATCCCAATGGTATTCTTTGATCGCGTGTGTAAGGAGATTGACACCGACAGGGTAATAACAGATGATTTTAATGGTGCACGCCTGATTACCTCTCATCTAATCAATTCGGGTTGCCGAAGAATATTGCATCTGGGCACACATCCACAGTTGCACATTGGCCAGGAAAGGCTGCAGGGCTACTTACAGGCTCTCAATGACCATAAGGTCACACCCATCCCTGAACTTATTTTGAGGTGCGATACTCCCGCAGAAGTGCATGCAAGAAAAGACGAACTGGTAAAACTTGCAAAAAGTATTGATGGTATATTTGCCGTCAATGACTCTACTGCCGTGGCTGCCATGCAGATCCTCAGAAATGAAGGGTTTTCTATTCCCCGGGATATTTCTATTGCCGGATTTGGAGATGACCCCATTGCGGATATGATTGACCCCCAGCTTACTACCCTGGAACAACAAGGATACCAGATGGGCCAGGAAGCAATGAACCTTTTACTGGAAAGGCTTATCGACAAACAGGATATTACCGAATCGCGGGTAAAAATATTTCAGCCCGAACTGAAAATAAGAAAAACCACCCGGGCAATGGCAATGAAATAAATTCACTGTTTTGATTTTTTCCTCACAAAATAATCCCTTATTTTTGTATTGGACAATCTATTTACAATCAGCCTAAGTCAAAAAAGCGAATCAGATTTCCTGAGAAACAGGCTTAGGCTTATCAATGCTTTATTTAAAACAAATCAAAACCCATACAGATGAAGCAAAGGAAGCAAATTACTTATTATACTTTGTTTCTGTTCCTGGCATTAAACGCATTACAGTTGCAATCCCAGATCAGCACCAACGAAACACCCTATGGGATTATCCACAAGACGGATGTTTCAGCATTAACCTCCTCTTATGCCGTTCTTAATAAAGAAATACTGGACCGGGACGAGTTTGCTTTGCAACCTCATCTGCTGGCAGGAACATCAATCCCTTTGCACACATCTTTTTACCAGCAGGCCGAGATGGCTTTGAAAACAGAACAAGGAACTTTGTGGCAAATGAAAATAACCATTCCGGGATCCAGCCTCGCTGGTTTTGTATTTTCAGACTTTTTCCTTCAGGAGGGTGATAAGTTCTTCATTTATTCTGAAGACAAAAAAAACTACATCGGGGCATTTACTGAGCAGAATAACAGCAACGGATATTTCTCAACCCACATACTTCCGGGAGAAACCTTTATCCTGGAGTATTTTTCACCCGAACATTTTACAGAGCATCCTCCACGGATTATGATTGATGAGGTAATCTATCTTTTTAATGAAGAAGAGCTTAACACCCTTACCGGAACCGAAAAATCATCCGGAGCATGCAATGTAAATGTGAATTGTCCTGAAGGCCAGATGTGGCAAAAACAAAAACGTGGTATTGCACGTATTTTACTACGCTCAGGCAGCACCTGGTTCAATTGCTCCGGCTCCCTGATCAACACCACCCTCAACGATGGAGAGCCCTACTTTTTAACCTCCGATCATTGTGGAGTTGCGGCCAGCGATGCCGACCTGCAGGTGTGGCAATTTTATTTTAACTATGAATATGCCGGGTGCACCAATACCGGGGGCGCTCCCCAGAATATGATGATCACCGGAGCCACCATTGTTGCCCGGGCACCCATATCACAAGGAACCGATTTTAAACTGCTCATGCTCAACCAGGCTCCCCTGCTGAGCTGGAATCCTTATTTTAATGGATGGACCCGCTCATCCCGAAATCCTGAATGGGGTGTAGGCATTCATCATCCTTCGGGTGATGCAAAAAAAATCTCCACCTTTACTACTCCTCTTCACCATGCAACCTTTACCGGAGGCATGCAGCAAGGTTACTGGAGAGCAGTCTGGAGAGAAACAGAATCAGGACACGGAGTTACCGAAGGGGGCTCTTCCGGCTCTCCGATTTTTGATGAAAACGGACTGATCACCGGCACTCTTACCGGAGGAGGAGCCAGCTGCAGCAACCCCACCCTGCCCGATTACTACGGCAAATTTTACCGGCACTGGAGCTCCAATGGCGAAACCCCAGAAAAAACATTAAAGCCCTGGCTTGATCCGGAAAATGAAAACCCTGAAAAACTATTTGGGTATGACCCCAATGTTGCTACCAATTTCGTGGTGGTAGATATAAATCCACCATCGGCCGGAGAAGTTACCGGAGATGGATATTATGCTGAAAGCGAGAATGTAAATTTGCTGGCAACACCCAATGCCGGATTCAAATTTTTAAACTGGACAGATGACTCAGGGGCTATTGTAGGTGTGGACAGCACACTGGACTTTGTAATGCCACAAACAGAAATACTCATCACTGCAAATTTTGCAGAGACAGAAAATACCACCAACCTGTTGGCCGCGTTGAAATCTGTCAACATTTACCCCAATCCGGCCAGCCACGAACTGTACATTGACCTGGATCATTTCTACACCAGCGATCTTATTCTCACAATCTTTAATCTGCAGGGACAGACAGTCAAACAAACTTTTGCAACTTCACAATTGGTACGGTTTAATACCCAGATGCTTCCCGAAGGGTTATACATACTGACCATTCGCTCAGAGCAAACGCTTACAACTCATCGAATCGTCATTGCCCGGTAATGGTTTAAGCCACAGGCGTAATATATAGTCGCAACGGTATCTTCAGATCAAAAATAACAAAGAAAAAGACCGGTATTTTCATTTTTTTTGCCTTACTTTGGGGGCTTTTTTTAATGACACGCCACGCTGAAATGCTGATTGGCCAATGATAAAACACAAAATTGAACAGTTAAAAATAAAACAACAAAGAGTATGTCGATCAAACAAAAGACACTTGACCTAAAAATGAGAATGCAGGGAGCCCTTATGGGCGGTGGTGCCAAGGCTATTGAGAAACAACAGTCTATGGGTAAGATGACCGCCAGGGAACGAATCATTGCATTGCTCGACCCCAATTCTTTTCATGAGTACGACCTGTTTGTAGAACATGCAGCCAGGGATTTTGACATGGATAAAAAACATTTACCAGGAGATGGTGTCATTACAGGAACGGGCACCATTACTGGTTTTCCGGTATGTATCTATGCGCAGGATTTTACTGTTGCCGGAGGTTCATTGGGTATCATGCACGCCAAAAAGATTGCCAAGATCATGGATCATGCCATGAACCTAAAAATCCCCATTATCGGGATTAACGACTCAGGAGGTGCCAGGATTCAGGAAGGGGTGAATTCCCTGGCCGGATATGGTGAGATTTTTTACCGTAATACCCAGGCCTCGGGGGTTATTCCGCAGATATCGGTTATCCTGGGACCCTGTGCAGGAGGGGCCGTGTACTCCCCTGCCCTTACCGATTTTGTTTTCGTGGTAGATAAGATCTCCAAAATGTTTATCACCGGCCCCGAAGTAATTAAATCTGTTTTGGGTGAAGAGATAACCATGGAAGAGCTTGGCGGAGCAAGAGTGCACTCTGAGATCACAGGGAATGCTCATTTTTTTGCCGAGAGCGAGCAAGAGTGTTTGCAGCAAATAAAAAAGCTGGTTACTTATATCCCATGGAACAACAATAAAAAAGCGGACCCCTTTCCCAAAAAGGCACCCAAAACCCGCCAGTTTAAGATTGACAACATCATCCCTATGGATCCCCGAGAGCCCTACGATGTAAGGGATGTGATCAGGGCCATCAGTGATGACAGCGACTTTTTTGAAGTACAGGAGCTTTTTGCCGCAAACATGGTTATTGGATTTGGACGTATCAATGGTGATACAGTTGGGTTTGTTGCCAATCAGCCCATGGTGCTGGCCGGGGTGCTCGATGTGGACTCTTCAGATAAGGCTGCAAGATTTATCCGCTTTTGCAATGCATTCAACATACCCCTGGTTACCCTGGTTGACCTGCCCGGATACCTGCCCGGCATTGACCAGGAACATGCGGGTGTGATCAGGCATGGCGCCAAGATCCTTTACAGCTATTCAGAGGCCACCGTACCCAAAATCACCATCATTCTCCGTAAAGCATACGGCGGTGGTTACATTGCCATGTGCTCGCGCCACCTAAGGGCCGATTTTGTATTTGCATGGCCAACAGCCGAAATCGCGGTAATGGGACCCGAAGGTGCTGCAAACATCATCTTCCGCAATGAGATAAAGAATGCAGAAGATCCTGACAAAGTAAGGATGGAGAAGGTTGAAGAGTACAAACGGAAGTTTGCCAATCCTTACGTTGCTGCAGCCCATGGATATATCGATGCCGTAATTGAGCCATCAGAAACGAGAAGGTTCGTGGTACATGCACTGGAGGTATCTGCCCAGAAATCGGAGCTCACACCCTTCAAAAAACATGGTATACCTCCATTCTGATCTGTTCACTGATATCCTTTTCAAATAAAATGTTGAAAAATGAAAGAAAACAATAAAAGCCAGGATACGGGGTTGCCTATGAAAGAACTCAATGTGGATGAGGCGGTCTATATTACCCGGCTCAACAAAATGCACACCCTTCGTAAACCCTATCAACCGGTCAACCCTTCCATGCTTAAATCCTTTATGCCGGGCAACATCCCCGAAGTGTTTGTAAAAAAGGGAGATGAAGTAAAAGAGGGAGATACATTGCTGATCCTGGAAGCCATGAAAATGAAAAACAGGATACTCGCCCCTTTTGATGGCAAAGTAAAGAGCCTGAATGTAAAGGTGGGCGATACGGTTCCCAAGAACCATGTGCTTATTGAATTAAAAGCAACGAACGTTTAAAGATACATACAACCAGGCGTGTTAATTCAATTTTCAGGGCAGCCAGAAAAATAATCTTCCCGATTATCAATATGGCTGCCCTTCTCTGTAAAATTAAAAAAGGAATTTATGAAGTTTGTTTTTGCAACCCATAACGCACATAAGCTCAAAGAAGTAAGCTTAATGCTCCCGGACAAGATGAACATCCTGGGGCTTACAGATATTGGATGCATGGAGGAGATCCCGGAAAACCAGCCCACGCTGGAGGGCAATGCCCTTGAGAAAGCCCGCTTTGTGAAGAATAACTACTGCTACAACTGCTTCTCTGATGATACAGGCCTGGAAGTAGAAGCCCTGGGTGGCAGGCCAGGCGTATTTTCGGCCCGCTATGCCGGCGAAAGCAAAAGCAGCCAGGCCAATATGGAAAAACTGCTCGGGGAATTGCAGGGTGTTACCAACCGAAAAGCCCGCTTCAGGACCGTTATTGCCCTGATCATCAACAACGAGGAAATGGTTTTTGAAGGGATTGCCGAAGGGGAGATCATTGAAAGCCCCAGAGGTAGCGAAGGATTTGGTTATGACCCCATTTTTGTGCCCATTGGTTACAACCAAACCTTTGCCGAGATGCCCCTGCAGCTGAAAAATACCATCAGCCATCGCTACAAAGCATTCAATATGCTGGCGGAGTATTTGATGTCGTTGAATTATTTTTAACTCACCCCTCCCTCATCGCCTCTTCCAGCACTTCAGTAAAAAGCTGCTTCAGGCTTATCCCCACATATTCGGCCTGCTGGGGCACGATGCTGCGCTCCGACATGCCGGGGGTGATGTTGGCCTCCAGGAAAAAGAGCCTGTCATGGCTGTAAATATAATCGAGCCGGCACACTCCTTTGAGTTCAAACTTCTCATAAAGTTCACCGGTGGTTTTCTGCACGAGTTTTGTAATTTCTTCCGAAACACGCGCGGGAGTGATCTCATCAGCAGCACCTTTGGTATATTTGGCCTGGTAGTCAAAAAACTTTGCTTCTGTTTTGCTTACGATCTCTGTTACGGGCAATACAACTACTTCGCCCCTGCGCCGGTATGCCCCGCAGGTAAGCTCTGTGCCATCAATAAACTCCTCCACAAACACCTCATCATCGTGCTCAAAACAGCTTGCAACGGCAGGCAACAGGCCCTGTTGGTTTTTCACAAACGTAGTTCCCAGACTTGAACCTCCCTTATTGGGTTTTACAAATACCGGGAGGTTCACTTTGGCCAGGATATCTGCTTCAGTGGGTTTGTCGTGGGCAAAAAATTTCACCGACCGGGCTATGGTATATCCCCATGCAGCAGCTATGGTATTGCAAAAATGCTTATTAAAGGTAATGGAACAGGCCAGCTGACCAGATGTGGTGTAAGGGATCTTCATCATATCAAAATACCCCTGCAGCTTGCCATCTTCGCCGGGGGTACCGTGAATGGTGATCAAAGCACAATCAAACGATATTTTCTGCCCCTTATCCATTACAGTAAAGTCGTTTTTGTCCACCTGGCTTTCATTTCCCGAAATGTCTTTGTACAACCACTGTTTTCCCTGTATCATGATCAGATATACGTTAAACAGATCTGGATCGATATTTTTCTTAATAACTTCGGCACTTTTCACCGAGATTACATATTCTCCGGAGTCTCCTCCTGCTACCAGGGCTATATTTTTTCTCATACCAGTTGATTAATTCTGCAAAAAATGGCCATTCAGGCAAATGATCTCTGTGGCAATAATTGCATGCAATAATTTATCGGTAACAAAGTTAGGATAGTTGAGAATAAATCTGCAAACCAGATTAAAATATATTGGAAAAGAGCAAACTTAATTGGCTGCACAGCCCCATAATCATCAATTAATTATTAATTTTGAAGGCTTAAAAAAACTCATACAATAAATGTCGATTATATCATTTCTAAAAAGCAAAACCTTCCGCAACCATTTTCTTCTGGCTCTTGCTGCAGGTATTGCACTGCTTTGGTTTTCGCTCAAAGCCCTTGATGTATACACCCGTCATGGCCGGACCATTGAAGTTCCCGACCTTACCGATCTTGAAAAGGAAGAAGCCCAGGAATTGCTCAGGAAGATGAACCTGAGACCTGTAATCAACGATTCCATTTTTGACGATACCCGCGAAAGAGGCTCCGTAGCTGTTCAGAACCCCATTGCCGGTGCCGAGGTAAAGCGCAACAGGACCATATACCTCACCGTAGTGGCCATGCTGCCCGAAATGGTGGCCATGCCCGATCTTACGGATCTGTCCTTCAGGCAGGCACAATCGCTGTTGCAAACCTATGGGCTCAGGGTAGGCACCCTGGAATATGTTCCCAGTATAGCCCGCAACGCGGTGCTTCAGCAAAAGTACAACCAGGGCTCCATTCAACCCGGCACCCCTGTGGAAAAGGGTACGGCCATTGACCTGGTACTGGGAACCGGAGAGGGGAGTAACTATGTAAACGTGCCCCTGGTAATTGGGCGAACCCGGGAAGAAGCCATACGGATCATCAACAGTTCATCCCTCAATATCGGGGAGGAGATCTTCCTGGATGAGAGCGAAGAAAACCTCCGCGTATACAGACAATCACCCAATGTTCTGGAGACCAGCCGTGAACTGGCTATGGGCTCTACTGTTGATCTTTATTACCGATCGGAAGATGAGTTTGACTTTGACGAGTATCGCAAAGAGGTGCTGGGCATCGAGACTCCCAATCTTATTGGCAAAACCCCATGGGAAGTGGTAGAGATCCTTGAAGAAAACATGCTGATCCTGGGCGAAGAAGTGTTTGAAAATAATGTATCTACCCAAAATGCCCGGGTATACATGCAGGATCCTGATTTCAATGAGCAGCCCACAATTTTCAGAGGTACTCAGGTTAATGTATGGTATAAACACCGGGATGAACTTTAGCCTATGCCGGATTTCAACCTAAAAAAGCCTGTAAATATTATACCGCTCAAAACAATAATCAGAAACGAAATCGGTTTTTCTTATTGATATAAAACCTATTATACTTCATTGCAAGCCCGATGACAAAAAAGACGATCATTTACTTCTGTTTGATTTTTTCTTCCTATATGATCGTGCACGGACAGGAG
>SLIL01000395.1 GCA_007135645.1 Bacteroidales bacterium | reverse complement strand
CACGATCATTTTACCCTCAACTTTTTTTATCCTTCTTACCGCAAAACCCTCAACCTGCTGGGCACCAAATCGGGCAGGGAAATAAATAAAATGGAAGTAGATGGCATGAAAGCCATTGAAATAAACCGGGATACCATTGGTTTTGAAAATGCATCTCTTATCCTGGAATGCAAAAAGGTATACGCTGACAAGCTTAAGCCCGAAAATTTTATTGATCCATCCTTTCTGGATCATTATCCCCTGAGGGATTATCATATAATTTACTACGGTGAGATCATAAATGCATTAAAGAAAGTTTAAACAGGGATAATTTATTATTTTTGTCCTTTGGAAAAGCTAAACGATTGTAAATACGCAAACCCCGTTTTGTGAAAGCAGTAAAAAGTATTAGAGACAGTGTAAGGCTCTGGTTCCTGAAAAGAGCACACAAAAAAGTACGGCGGAAAAAGAAGTTTTTCAGTTACAATGCCGCAACCACTTTTGGTATCATCTACGATGCTTCTACAGAAGAGAGCTACAGAGATCTTACCTACCTTGTAAGGGATCTGCAGCATGATCAGAAAAAAGTAAAAACCCTGGGTTTTGTTGCTGCCAAAAAAATGCCTGAATATTGCTTTCCAAAGCTAACTTTTGAGTTTTGCAAGGCATCAGATTTTTCCTGGACGCAACAGCCCACAGCACAGAACGTAAGAGAGTTTATTTACCAGGGTTATGATGTATTAATTGATTTAACGCCTTCCTCGTTTTACCAGTGTAAGTATTTATGTGCCATTTCTCCCTCAAGGATGATCACAGGCAAATATGCTGAGCGATATGTAGATGTGTTTGACCTGATGCTGCAGGTTGATGATACCATGAGTGTAAAAGAAACGGGCGGGCAAGTTATCCATTACTTAAAAATGTTCAATAATGAGCAAGTCAACGACTAACGGATTCCAGGGCACCGGAGTGGCCATTGTTACTCCCTTTCACCGTGAAGGGAGCATTGATTTCAAATCCTTTGAAAATATCATCAATTATCAGATTGAAGGTGGGGTGGACTATATCGTTTTTATGGGTACAACAGGCGAATCTGTTACCCTCAACAGCGATGAAAAGGCGGCTGTACTCAGCTGCGGGGTAGAGATTGTAGAAGATCGTGTTCCTGTGGTTGCCGGATTTGGAGGCAATAATACCCGCCAGGTGATCAACGAGATCAAATCCACTGACTTTACCGGTGTATCAGCAATCCTTTCGGTTAGCCCCTATTACAACAAGCCCCAACCCAAAGGGATCTATAACCATTACAAAATGATTGCCTCTGAAAGCCCTGTTCCGGTGATCATGTATAATGTTCCTTCCAGAACAGGTTCAAATATGGATTCTGAAACTGTTTTGAAAATTGCCCATGAAGTTCCCAATATCATGGCCATTAAAGAAGCCTCGGGCGATCTGGCACAATGCTCCCGGATCATTAAAGACAGGCCCGAAGATTTCCTGGTCATTTCCGGCGATGACGCCCTCACACTGCCCTTTATGTCTATAGGTGGTGACGGTGTGATCTCCGTGATCGCCAATGCTTTCCCTAAGGAGTTCTCTCAGCTTGTACGCTTTTGCCTTGACAATAACTATGTGAAAGCGCAAGAGATGCATTACAGACTGTTCAACATCATTGAAGCTATCTATGTGGATGGCAGCCCCTCAGGGGTTAAAGCATTGCTTGAGATAAAAGGGCTTTGTAAGAACAGTGTCAGGCTTCCTCTTTACAGAGTAAACAAAGGGGTGTACAACCTGCTTTCCAACCTTAATGAGATGTTTGAAGGTTAGAAGTAAAGAATCCTTTCTATATTTACCAGAACAGTAAACCCTTTCATGAGATCCCAGATAAAACTGCATATTCTGCTGTTGATAGCATTTTCTTTTAGTGTGTCAGCGCATTCCCAAAGCATACCTGATGCACAAAAGATCCTTGCCCAGCGGGGTGAGGTGTATTTCCAGTTTGAACCAGCAGATTTTGAGGTCCTTGACCAGATAGCAAGGGTGATCTCTGTAGATGAATATGATCCTCAAACAGGTATAGCTACAGCCTATGCCAACAAGCAGGGTTTTGAAAGGTTTCTGAGCTTTAAACTGGATTTTGAACTCCTGACTGCTCCGGGCCTTGCAGCACACAAGAGCCAGTTCAACATGCTTAATGAAGTGGATGTGTCCACCATTGATGCCTGGGATTTTTATCCCACCTACGAGGCCTATGAAAGCATGATGGAGCAGTTTGAAGAGCTCTTTCCACATTTGTACGAAAGGATTGAGATCCTTACCCTTCCTTCGGGGCGTAAACTTATATTCGGGCGTATCACCGCTGATGTGGAGGAGGAGAATGAAAGGCCCAAATTCATGTACACCTCCACCATGCATGGCGATGAAACCACCGGCTTTAACCTGATGCTGCGCATGATCCATTATCTGCTCAACGGTTATGGAGAGGATGATGAAATAACATGGTTGCTGGATAACCTGGAGATATGGATCTGCCCCAATGAAAACCCCGACGGTACCTATACCACCAACAACAACACCATTACAGGCGCCACACGCGGCAATGCCAACTTTATCGACCTCAACCGCAACTACCCCAATCCGGTGCTGGTGCCAGAACCCGATATGCAACCCGAAACAGAAGCCATGATCCAACTGGTGCAATCATATCCTTTTGTTTTGTCGGCCAATATCCATGGAGGGATAGAGTGTGTAAACTACCCCTGGGACAGCTGGAAATCATGGGAAAAGACCCATGCCGATCATTACTGGTGGCAATATGTAATGCACGAATATGCTGATACAGCCCGGTATTACAGCCCATCAGGCTATATGGATCCATGGGGCCCATCTTTCAACAATGGAGTTACACACGGTGGCGACTGGTATGTGATCTATGGCAGCAGGCAGGATTACATGAACTATTATGCCCATCTGCGCGAGTTTACCCTGGAAATATCCAATACCAAACTCCTTCCCACCAGCCAGCTGAATGATTTGTGGAACTACAATTACCGTTCGCTTCTCAATTATATGAAGCAGAGCCTCTTTGGAATCCGTGGAAGGGTCACAGATGCCCTTACCGGGGAGCCGGTAGTTGCAAGGATTCATCTTACCGGCTATGATACGCATAATTCTCACGTTTATTCCCATGCCGTGCATGGGACATTCAACAGGCCATTGAAAGAAGGCACATATGATCTGCTTGTATCAGCAGATGGGTATCCCGACAAATTTATCCCCTGTATCGAAGTCCTGAACCACCATACCACATGGCTCGATATTGAAATGGGAATTGAGGCATCCATTGTAATTGTTGATCAGGGGAAAGTTGTTCTTTTTCCCAACCCGGCAGGTGACAGGTTTACATTACAAAACCTGACAGGTAATGAGTACATACGTGTCCTGGATCTTAGTGGAAAGGTAATAAAGGAGAAAAATGCCAGTTCCACCTCTGCTGTTATTCCTGTCGTTTCACTGGCCCCTTCCCTTTATATTGTTGAGATCAAATCATCCCACCAAACCATACGAAAAAAACTGCAGGTGATAAGATAAACCTGAAAATGCTTTCCTTTAATTATTCTGACTATCCCGGGATTTAGGTCAATAAAAGAATATTTTTTTTCTTTTTATTCTTGTATTATCAGAAATATTATTTAATTTTAACAAAAGTTTAAAAACCAGGGGGTATGTTTAGAACGGTCATCATTGATGATGAAAAGCATCAGCAGCAGAACATTGAAGCAATGGTTAAGCTGTACTGTGATGATCTGGATATTGTGGCCAAAGCAAACGGGGTAAAGACTGGCGTTGAAGCCATCAAAAAGTACAAGCCAGACCTGGTGTTGCTGGATATCCAGATGGGAGATGGTTCAGGGTTTGACCTGCTGGAGAAATTTGACCCTGTGCCCTTCAGGGTAATTTTTATTACTGCGTTTGATCAGTATGCCATCAGGGCTTTCCGGTTCAATGCCCTGGATTACCTGCTCAAACCCATTGATCCCGACGAGCTGTGCCAGGCAGCGGCAAGGGCGTCGGCCTTATTGCAAAAGGATTTTAATATGCAACTTCAAAACCTGAAGCAATACCTGCAACCCGAAAATAAAAATCATGGGAAGATCATTATTAAAACCTATGATAAAATTTACCTGGTCCCTTTGCAGGAGATCCTTTACTGTGAGTCGGACAGTAATTATACCCGGTTTCACCTTACCGGAGACAGGCACATTATGGTTTCTGCCACACTTAAGGATTATGAAGATATCCTTGCCGAGAGTGGCTTCTTCAGGGTACACAAAAGTTTTCTGGTGAGCCTGAGGTACATATCCCGGTTTGAAAAAGCAGAAGGTGGATCCGTGGTGCTGGAGGGGGAAGTGAAAATCCCGGTGGCATCCCGGAAAAGGGATGAACTTGTTCAATTGCT
>SLIL01000267.1 GCA_007135645.1 Bacteroidales bacterium | reverse complement strand
CCATGACCGGAAAAGTTTTGATAACCCTGGCATTTTTACGTAGTTCCTGGCAATATTCAGGTCTCTCTTCCCCATGCAGCTGAACCAGATTGAACGAGTAACGTGAAATTAGTTCTCGGGCTGATTCCAGGGGTTCATTGACCAATACGGCAACTTTCTCAATGTTTCCGGACAGCAGATGAATAGGGAGATCAGCAATCTTTTCCCCCACATTGCGCGGTGATGGAGGGTAAAAGATAAACCCCATGAAATCGGGCTTAAGCTTTGCAATATCAAGCATGTTGCCCGGTTCTGTAATGCCGCATATTTTTAGTCTGGTCACTTTTTTCGCGATATAATTAGTTAAGGTTCAGGAAAATTTGAACTGATAGTTTGAAATTTTAATACTCCTGGTTCAAATTTGTGCATTTCAGCTCTCAGCAATCCACCTTGCGCATTCCTTTGATAAACAGTTTGCATGCTTTCCCGGGGTTGGCTTCGCGCATAAACCGCTCGCCCATGAGCAAGCCGGCAAAACCCGCTCTTTTCAGTTTTATGGCTGTTTCGGGGCTGTCAATGCCACTTTCGGCCACTTTTACTGCCGATGCAGGAAGATCCGGTAAAAGGTCAAGGCTGTGCTGCACGTTAACTTCCAGGGTTTTCAGGTTGCGGTTGTTGATGCCGATGATCTCTGCATCCTGGGGAATTTTATCCAGGCTTTCCTTGTCATGTATCTCAAACAGAACCTCAAGCCCAAGATCCCTGGCTTTTCCATAAAGGTTTTTAAGTTCATCTTTGGAAAGCACTTCAGCAATCAACAATATCACATCTGCTCCTATGCTTCTGGCTTCAATCACCTGGTATTCGTCCAGAATAAAGTCCTTTCTCAGGATCGGGCAGTAGTTGAATTTCCGGGCAGTGGTCAGGTCCTTAAGGCTCCCACCGAAATACTCGGTTTCGGTAATAACAGATAAGGCTGAAGCCCCGGCCTGCATATATTCCAGGCACACATTGGCCGGATCGGCAAATTCGTTGATAATGCCTTTGGAAGGGGATTTGCGCTTAAACTCGGCAATAATGCCCGATAGATCCTGCCTTAGCAAGTATTTTTTCAGGGAAACAGGCTGTGCCTGAAAATAGGGGCTCTTTTCAAGCAGCTTGACGGGGTATAATTCTTTGGCCTCTTTTACGAGTTCTTTTTTTCTTTCTACAATTTGCTGGAGTATGTTCATTTTTGAAGTTTAATAAGGTTTTCAAATGTTTGCAGTGCTTTTTTACTTTCCAGGGACTCCCGGGCCTGTTCAACGGCCTGGCTGAGGGTCAGGTCTTTTTTGTAGCACTGTATGGCAACGGCAGAATTGGCTATTACCGCATTGCTTTGTGAAGGGGTGCCCTTGCTGGATAGCACATTCATAAAGATCTCTGCCGCTTCCGATAAGGAATCACCACCGTAAAGGGATTCAGGGGTATTGGCAGGCAGCCCAAAGTCGTCTGTTGTATAGAGGGCCTCCCCACGAGGCGTAAAAACCCTGGTATCGGAAGTAAGGCTGATCTCGTCATACCCGTCCAGACTGTGGATCACCCTGAATTGTTTGTTCTCGCTCTGCAGCAGGTAACTGTAAATCCTTCCTGTTTCCAGGTTAAACACGCCACTGGCCTGGTAATTGGGCCGGGCTGGGTTTACCAGCGGACCCAGGATATTGAAAAAGGATTTAATACCCAGTTGCCGTCTCACGCCTCCCACTGCTTTTAATGCCGGGTGAAAGAGGGGGGCATGCATGAAACAGATACCTGTTTTTTCCAGTTCAGTCTTTAGTTTTGCTTCGTCATTGGAAAATTTATAGCCCAGCTGCTCCATTACGTTGGAAGAGCCCGACATGCTCGAAACGCCGTAGTTGCCATGTTTTGCCACTGGTACTCCTGCCCCGGCCACCACGAAGGCAGAGAGGGTAGAGATGTTAAAGGTGTTTTTTCCATCACCACCGGTACCACATAGATCAATAAAATGATGGGTATCCAGCCTGGGTTGAATGGCCAGCTCAAGCAATGTTTCCCTGAATCCAAGCAATTCATCAAGGCTGATATTGCGCATGATAAATGCCGCAAGTACAGCTGCCATTTGTGCTTCGTTGAGCTGATTGGTTGCAATCCCCTGCATCAGGTCACGCGCTTCATCACGGCTCAGGGTAAGGGACTCGAGAAGTTTATTGATGATTTCTTTCATGATCTGATTTATGATTTATGATTTTTGGATTTTTGATTTGAGCCCACTGAAAAAATTCTTTTTTAGATTGTAATTAATAAAATATTCTTTTCAATTCGCAGAAATTCTGTTAGTTGCGACCTCCCCCTCTCAGGGGGTCGGGGGGTATTGTAGTATTTTAAAATCTTTTAAGCCAGTTGAAGATGATCTCTTTGCCGTGGGGAGTGAGAATGGATTCGGGATGAAACTGTACTCCACAGCAGTCGTAGGTTTTGTGCGACAGGGCCATAACCCTTCCCTGGTCATCAACGGCGTTGATGGTAAGGCAGGAAGGGAAACCGTCCTTGTTGACCATCCATGAATGGTACCTGCCTCCTTCAAATTGTTCAGGAAGACCTTCAAACATATAATGGGTTGGTTTTACCAGTTCAATCCGGGCAGTAACCCCGTGATAAACCTCACTGAGGTTGTACAGGCTGCCCCCAAAAACTTCGCCGATGGCTTGCTGGCCAAGGCATACCCCAAATATCCGTTTGGTTTCGTAGTAATTTTCGATAATGGGGATCAGGTTGCCTGCTTCATTGGGAAGGCCCGGGCCAGGGGAGAGGATGATCCCGTCGTACTGATCCACCTCGTTCAATTCTATTTTGTCGTTGCGAAAAACATCCACCTCATGGACGCCGTAATCTTTCACATAATGAACAAGGTTGTAGGTAAAGGAGTCGTAGTTGTCTAAAATGAGGATCTTTGCCATGGTATTGATTTTGACGTTGCTTTTTTGAAGTTTTATCTTACGCGTTATTAACAAGATTCAACAGCTGGGGGTTCAGATCTTTTCTGCTGCTGGGTATTTTCGCGGCCTGGGTAATGGCTTTGCGCAATGCCGATATTTTTCCGTCCACCTCATTAAGCTCTCCCTGGGGGGTGGAATGGATCACCACTCCTGCACCTCCCTGGTAGTAAAGGGTTCCGCTTTTGCTCATGAACGACCGTATCATGATGGCATGGTTAAGGGAGTCTCCAAAACCCATGAAGCCAATGGCACCGCCATAAAAACCACGGGCTTTGCCCTCGGTTTGGTCAATAAGTTGAATGGCCCTGTGCTTGGGGGCCCCTGAAAGGGTGCCTGCAGGGAAGGTATCGGCAAACAACCGGTAGAGGCTGCCCTTTTTCTCCAGCTCACCCTGTACCGTGGATACAAGATGGATCACATGGGAGTATGTATGTACTTCCCTGAAATTATTCACCTTAACATTGCGGGCATGACGGCTGAGGTCGTTGCGTGCCAGGTCAACCAGCATGGCATGTTCAGAGTTTTCCTTGGGATTGTCCAGAAGTTCAGCAATAAGGCGCGTGTCGGCAGCCGCATCGCCTGTGCGCACCACGGTACCTGCAATAGGGTTGATCATGGCTTTTCCGTCACCCACGCTCAGCTGTACCTCGGGCGATGATCCAAAAAGCTTGAAGTCCAGGAAGTCGAAATAAAACAGGTAAGGGGAGGGGTTTATGGAACGCAAGGCCCTGTAAACGTTAAACTCATCACCGGTAAAATCCTGCTCGTATTTTCTGGAAAGTACGATCTGGAACACATCGCCCCTTTGGCAGAAGCTGATTCCCTGCTTTACCTGCTCCTTAAAATCTTCATCGCTGGTCATCACCCTTTCTTCGCCGGTATTGCGAAACGGGAAAAAGGTATTGTTGCGGTTGGCCAGGATGGAAATGAGCTCCTGGGTCATGGATTCCTCATTTTCAGGGATCAGCTCTGTAATGGTAATGGTACTGTTGAAATGGTTGATGGCAATCACAATGCGGTACAGATCGTACTTAAGTAACGGGATGGTATCTGTGCTTTTTCCCGGGCTTTCGATGTTCACATTATCGAAGGTATTGATGGCATCGTAGGAGGTATAACCAAATATCCCGGGCATATGCTGGTTTGTGGGGATTCCTGTTTGTTTAAGTTCATCCAGAAAACCATCCACCAGTCCTGGCAGCAGCATGGGGCTTTCCAGGTTAACCTTGCTTTGGGGGCCGTTGATGGGTATTTTGGAAAAAGTGTCTTTAGTGGCCTTGATGCCGGCAAAAGGCTTTACAGTGATATAGGAGAAGGCGTTCTCCCTTGAGCTGTAGTCGGTGCATTCCAGCAACAAAGCATGGGGAAATATATCGCGCAGTCGCAGATAGATCCCTACGGGGGTAAATGTGTCGCCAGGCAGGTGGGTTGTAAGTACTTGCATGTTTTTAATTCGTTTGGTTATTAAAATCGTTCCATCAAAAAAGGCCCGCTTGTGTGTCAAGCAGGCCTTCGATAATTTTATG
>SLIL01000050.1 GCA_007135645.1 Bacteroidales bacterium | reverse complement strand
CTCTTTGTTCGCTGGAGAGGGTAATGGTTAAAATGGTTTGTGCATCGGCATCAGCCTTGGAAACAATGGGCGGGTCGGCATCGGGGGGCAGGTTGCGCACGGCTTGTGCTACCCGGTCGCGCACATCGTTGGCGGCATTGTCAAGATCGCGGCTAAGTTCAAATTCTACGGTGATCGTACTTCGGCCTGTTGAACTGATGGAGCTGATCCTCCTGATTCCATCCACACGATTGATAGCCTCTTCCAGTGGCTCGGTGATCTGCGACTCCATGATCTGGGCATTGGCCCCGGTGTAGTCGGCCCGCACTGTAATGATAGGGGGATCAACACTGGGATATTCTCTTACTCCAAGGCTGAAAAATGCCACCGTACCAAAAATGACAATAGCAATGGCAAAAACCGTTGCCAGCACAGGTCTCTTAACGCTAAGATCTGAAAGGGTCATAGTCCGGCCTCCTGGTTTAACTGGGTCACCTCAACCGCACTCCCACTCCTGATACCCATAAGCCCTGTTATCAAAACGGTATCTCCCTCTGAAAGCCCACTAAGGATGTTTACCCTGCCACGGGTGCTGGTTCCGATTTCAACTTCTGTTCGTTGGGCCTTTCCATTCTTTGCCACATAAACAATCTGTGAGTTTAGCTCAGAAATGATGGCATCTGAAGGGATGAGAATAGCGTTTTCATTGTGTTGTGTTTCCATAAATACCTGCACAAAATCACCCGGAATAAATTTTCTTTCCCCATTCTCAAGCATTCCCCGCAACCTGAGACTGCGGCTGTTGATATTGATCTCAGGGTCTACAGCATATATGCGGGCAAAGGCAGTATCCAGCGATGATGAGGAAATAATTTTCACGTCAAGACCTTCCCTGGCAAAAGGTGCATGCCGGGCAGGTATAGTAAAGTCTACTTTTAGCTTGTTGCTTTGTACCAGGCGCGTAATTGTTTCCCCCTGCCCCAGAAATGCTCCCGGACTGAAATCGCGCATCCCTACTCTTCCGCCGAAGGGTGCCCGGATCTGTGCCAGATCGATTCGTACCGATAACTCCTCAATTCGGGCTTCAAGATCGCTTACCAGGGCTCGCGATTGATCCACACTTTCCTGGCTGGTGCCTTCGATTTCCAGAAGTTGTATTCTTCGCTGCAGTTCACGCTCTGCCGAACTTAGCTGAGCTTCAAGTCCCCTTTTCTGCGCCTGCCATGTGCGGCTATCCATTTCTACCAGTAGTGCTCCCTTTTCAACAAACTGCCCTTCCCTGAAATGAATGGAAAGAACATTACCGGCAATTGGTGTTCGAAGCTCAATATCTTCATTGGGCAATACCTCGCCGGTAGAACGAATTGTTATCGTGTATGGGGCATAATAGGTTTTGAATCCCTGGGCACGAATGGATTGAGGACCGCGTTGTTCGGTTTGATTGCCCTGTGAGCAGGACAACAGAGCCAAAGGTACCAGAAAGACCAGCAGTCTGATGGGCAAAGCAGATAACTTTGGGGTTGAAGTGGATATTTGCATTTTGTTGGGTTGCGTTAAAGGTTTTTTATCTTGTTTGTTATGATAAAAGCAGTAACCATATCAACAATAGCATTGAAAGATAGTTTTTTAACAAAAACCTTTTTTAACATTCATGGCAAGGAGTATGCCTGTTTTCCTGAATTATCCCCCTGCTACTAACAGGAATCCCATCGTTTGTTTTATATTCCCTTCAGAAAAGAGGCTGTTTTGGGGATAAACATCAATGCTGTCAGCAGGGTTGCGATCCCTATCGCCAAAAATGCTGTAAAAACAATTAGAGGATGATTTCCCCATCGATTTAGTACAATGCCTGCAAAAGCCCAGATTACGGCCAGTCCGACAAACGGATTATTGAGTCTTATAATGGTCAGGGATGTAATAACCAATCCGGCTATGACCATGATGATGGTCCATGACTGGTCTGGAATTCCCCAACCACCCCATTGATAATTTACAAGCAACGCGGTAGCATTGGCTATGGTGGCTATGCATATCCAGCCCAGGTAAACACCGAATACAGCTTTGGTAAGACCGGAAGATGCAGGGTATATCTTAAATCCGATATAAACCAGAGTTGCCAGAAGGCCCAGCATAATGATCAAAGATAAGGGCAATTGTTCATAGTGCCAGGCCACGATCCACAGAGAATTCAAAAGGCAACTAAGAGCAAAGGCCCAGCCAATATTCTGAACAATGGTACGGTTGGACTCGCGGAACTGGAGAATTACAAAAGCAAACAACAACAGATAAATAATGCCCCAGATAGAGAAGGTAATTCCTGCCGGAACAAACAGGTTGGGGTACTGTGCTGAGAGTTGGCCGGTGGTTTTGTTGTTCAACGGAAGGGCGTTGGCCAGGTAATTCATGGTAATCATCAGGCCAAACATAGCGAGATTGATAATTTTTAGCATCATGAGGTTCAGGATTAGTTTGCAGGTTGATAGATCAAATGTACAAAATCCTTTTGTTTTCAGACCGATTTAGATATTGTCCATAAACCGTTTTTGAAGTCAATCCCTGACGGGTCAATATTGAATCCAGAACCATCAAACTCAATGTACAGGTCAGGATTGCCTTCAGGAGGTTTTTGCTGGCCGGATTTACGGGATACGAACAGATGGATGCCAGGTTTGAAGAACTTTGCAAACCCACCCGATTCACAGATCACCGGATGGTTGTCAGGGATTTTATGCAGAAGTTTATTTACAGCTTTTTCCAGCGATTCTCTTCCTGCAAAAAGGATGAAAACTTCTTTTGCCCCTGCCTGCAGAAAACGGGAGCTGTCTTTATTCTTGTCGGGATGCACTTCCCGGTAAATAAGAAAATCCTCCCCCTTTTCAACTAAAGGGAGAGGATAGTCAAGTGCATGAAAATGCGGAGATATTTTTACCCCAATGGGAGATATATCTTTTAAATTGGAAATGATCTGGCAAGCCAGGGTTGTTTTGCCTGTGTTTTGTCCACTGCCTGAAATAAGCAAAAAGTTGGATAATTGCTTCATAGAGGCAAAAATACACTTAATTCTATTAAGGCAGATTGTTCCGTATTTGATCAGACTCTTCTCTTATGGCCCTGAATTCGCTTGTTTCGCTCCATTGGGGCCAATACCGGGAGTTGGCAAGGTCTTTACCCACATAGTAAAACAACCATAGATTCTGATCAAGCCCTTTCCAGTTCCACATGTCATGGATCACATCATCAGGCGAATGATACCTTCTGTACATATCTTCTCTTGCCTGCTGGGCAAATCGTTCATTCCTGCCAATGAAATCGTCACCACTATTCGCATAGATCATGGGCACCCCTTCGCGCACCAGGCTAAAATGGTCTGAGCGATAAAAGTACCCGAATTCGGGATTGCTTTCGGCAACGAGCCTTCGGTTCTGATCACGGGCATGTCTTTCCAGGATATTCTGGAAGGTGGATGCACTGTATCCTATCACTGAAACGTCGTGGGTAGGTCCGTAAACATTGAGCCCGTCGATATTGATGCCGCCGGCAGTGGTTTCCAGAGGGAACAAAGGGTTGAAGGCATAATACCGGGAGCCGATCAGGCCGGATTCTTCTGCGGTTACTGCAAGAAACAAAACGGTGCGTGCAGGTGGCGGATCCATTTTGGCAAATTTCTCTGCAATGGCCATGATGGCTGCTGTGCCGGTAGCATTGTCAATTGCACCATTGTATATTCGTTTGGTTCCGTCGGGTTCTTTTACCATACCCAGATGATCCCAGTGGGCCATATAAATGACGGTTTCCTCCGGATGTACGGAACCTTTTACCATCCCTGCAATATTGTAAGAATCGGAATCGGTATATTCCAGGTTAAAGCTAACGGAGGCATTCAGCCCCAGGGAAAAAGGCTGAAAATCCTGGCTGAGGGCCATTTGTCTCAATTCTTCAAGTTCAAATCCAGCCATACCAAAGATCTTTTCTGCAGAATGGGTCTGTAACCATCCCTGCACAAGTACAGTGGGCTCTCCGTTGTTGCCACCTACCTCATATTGTGGTCCTGACCATGAATTTTTTACCACATCCCAGCCATAGGAAGCGGGGTCAGTTTCGTGTACGATTAAAACACCAGCAGCACCCTGGCGGGCAGCTTCTTCATATTTGTAGGTCCAGCGGCCATAATAGGTCATTGCCCTGCCTGTAAACAGGTCAGGGTTCTTTAATTCAAAGCCAGGATCATTGATCAGTACCACAACAGTTTTTCCTTCCACATCAAGACCTTCATAATCATTCCAGTCGTATTCAGGGGCAACAATACCGTAGCCGGCAAATACCAGTTCACTGTTTTCAAGTTTTATACTATCCTGTAAGCGAATACTTCCCACGATCATATCATCGATGTAAGCCAGGGAGATGCTCTGATCTTCATCTGAAATCACAAGATCGGAGAAGTTACTCATATTGATCTCCCTGAGAGGTACGGCCTGCCTGAAGCTTCCGTTGTTTGCAGGTTCAAGGCCCATTCTGCGAAATTCGGCCTCAATGAATGCTTTGGTTTTTCTGCCACCAGGTG
>SLIL01000019.1 GCA_007135645.1 Bacteroidales bacterium | reverse complement strand
CGAGATCTTTATGGCAAAACCCATTGGCGATACCCCTGCAGAGATGCTCTATGGATATACTCCCGATGGCGAAATGCTCGACAACTTTCCTTTTGTAAAGGCGGGTGGGCTGGAAGGGTTTATTACGATTGCTGATATTGACGGAGATGGCCATCATGAACTGATCTTTGGATCCAATCTGCTTATTGGTGGCAGAGGGTTTATTCATGCATGGAAGACAGACGGTTCAGGAGAACTGCCAGGCTTCCCCTTAAGGCCTGATGGTTTTACCTTTATCAACGGTGCCAATCTGGGTGATGTAACGGGCGACGGAATGCTGAACCTGGTTGCGCTTTCCTATGAACAAACCTTCAGCCCAACCGATTCCACCGTTATAAATGTGTATAATATGGGGATTTCCATGGAAACGGCCAATGTTCTGTTTTCTACCTACAAGGGAAGTAACACCCGTACCGGTTTGATGCCCGTACCCGGAGATACCGATCCTGATCCTGATCCCGATCCTGTTTTTGCTGCCATTCGTTTTGTAAATGCTGCTTACCATACCATGGATCAGGATATTACGGTCTGGTACAACGACAGCCTTATTCTTGAGAATGCTTTTTTTGGATATGCCAGCGACCTGTTGAGCCTTGAGGTAAGTGAGCCTTTTGAGCTTACAGTGGCTTCGGGTGAAGGAGATGATCTTCAGCTTATTTATTTTGAGACACTCGACATGGAAGAGGATGATCTGTGGCTGGTATTTTTTGCCGGCGATAACCCTGCAGGGCCTGCAAAAGAAGGTGAGTTTCCGGCCGGTTTTTACATTTATAAGGATTTTAAACTCCAGGCCGATGATCCGGAGAGTTATGACCTGCTGTTTTTTGATGCGCATAATCAGGTAGATTTTACGGCGGATTATATCTTTTATTTTGAACACGGATCTGAAATGGAAATGGATAACTTCCGGGGTGAGTTTAGGGGATATTATACCATATGGAATGATTATTTTGGAGTTACTGTTGTCGGACCAGATGGAGGGTGGATCTGGTATAATGATTTCTTTGAATTTGAAGGTTATGAAGCAGGTGATGCTCTTACTTTTGTGATCTCGGAAATATACAATGATGATTACTGGTACAATTATGTGGATTATCCCACTGTATTTCTTTTGCCCAAAACAGCCGGGCCCTTCATTTATCCTGGTTATGCTATCAATAATACTGAGGAGCAAAAAATGCAGGATCTTGGTTTGACACTTTACCCTAATCCTGCCACCAGCCATTTTACCCTGAGCTTTGAGCCCAATACTGCCGGGAGTCTAAAGGTTGAGCTGTTTGATGTTACCGGGCGCAGTGTTAAGAGCAATGAATATGTAGTAGAACAGGGTGGATTGCAGAACCGGGAGTTATCAGTTGATGGATTGTCGGGCTTGTTCTTTGTAAGATGTACCTTTAATGACCAGGTATTTACCCGGAAAATAGTGGTGAGGTAGGGGTTCAGATCAAACAAATCCATTAGATGAACCGAGCCATGACAAGAATACTGACACACACGCGGATGATTATGGATGTAACCCTGAATAAAAGTGGTCGGACGAACTTTAAGTCGTCCGACCACTCGCAGTCGGCCGGCGGCTATATGCCCGCCTGACGACTCGCTATTAAAATGATAGAATAACATTTTATATAACAAAAATTTGTGAATCATAATCAGATGAACCATACAGGAATTTTTTTGCTGCTATTCTTTGCGCTGACCCTTATGCTGGGTGATGCACATGCTCAGCTGGAGGTGAAAAGGAATGGCTTCACTGAAAAAGAAACCATTCAGAAAGATCAGAAAGAAGAGTGGTTGCATTACGACTCGGGAGTTAACCACTCGGCCATCGGTCTCAACGAAGCCGGCATTTTTCATGTGGGTGTGCGCTGGCTTCCATCGGATCTTTTTGAATTTGATGAATACAGCATTACCAGGATCAGGTTTTTTATCGAGGACTTGCCTGTAAGCCTGGAGGTAAAAATCTGGCAAGGGATTGATGAGGATGATCTTGTTTTATATGAAAGTATGGTTGTAGTCCCCGAAAGCGGATCTTCATGGATAGAAATAGAACTTGATGAGCCTTATTATATTATCCCCTGGCAGGAGTTATGGATCACCTGCACGGTCGAAGATCCTGGCCCGGGTGTTTATATTGCCGGAATTGATGATAATGATGAACAGGATGGATTCTATAATGGTTTTGCAAACCTTGTAAAACTGGAGGATCATCAAACCTGGTCTACCCTTGAAGATTATGGCATCTATGGTTACTTGAACCTGCAGGTTTTTCTTGAGATCTTTTGGATACCCTGGCCTCCCATGGAGGCTGTTTTCAATGTTGATATGTCATCTGTTGAACCCTATTTTGATCCTGACACCGACCTGGTATTTATAACCGGCGAAATGTTCGGATGGGCCGAACCGGGAGAATTGGTCGCAGAGCAGCTGATGCAAAGGGTCGATGATTCAATGATCTGGACAACTACCATGGAACTCGAATATGCTACAGATTATCAATACAAATACTTTCTTAACCCGGGATGGTGGGGAGGTGAATGGACGGGTGATCCCAACAGGATAGCCTATTGCTGGCAAGATATGGAATTTAATGATGTCTGGGGTTCTGGCCCCCCTTCTTCATTGGCTGTTATGCTTGATGTGTATCCCGCGGGTTCTGGTAGTGTTGAAGGTGACAAAAATTACCTTGCCAATGCTAACGTTTTTCTTCATGCAATTCCTGATGAAGGATACCGGTTCCTGCACTGGGCTGATCCTAATGACTCTGTTGTAAGCACGCTTGCAGACTATTCTTTTTACATGCCTTTGCATGTGGTTCATCTTACGGCGCATTTTGAATTACTGACTTCAACAAATCAATCTTCACATAAGGACATTGTTATATTTCCCAATCCTGCAAAAGGAACATTCAGGATAATAAGCGGAAGCAATATTGAGCACCTTAGGATTATGGATGTAACAGGGAAGGTAGTTTATGATGTTCCGGCAAATGGGCCTGAGGCAACAGTGGAAGGTTTTTTGCAACCCGGTTTGTACGTATTGGAGATATTCACAAGGGGCGAGATGTTCATCAAAAAACTAATTATCCATCATTAGCCCATCAACGAACCTGCCTGCATGCCGGGCAAAGCAAGATACCCTTTTAACTGCTGATATACCCGTTCAATCACCTCTGATCGTGTTGTTTGTCTTCTGGTAAAGAGCACTTTGTATTCCAGTACCATGTAAAGTTTTTCATTCTTAAGATCGGTGTAAACAGAAATAAGGTTGTTTTCCCCCACAAGGGTTTCCAGATCCTTTCTCAATCCGGAGATCAGGTTGGAGCGGTTGTCGGGTATGCCGGAGAGGACAAAACTCAGTTGTTCATGGTAACTCTCCTTACCCAGTTTGGTGATACTTTTTTCAAGGAAGAGGCGGTTGGGTACCCTGGTAAATCCTTCGGGAAACTCATGGATTTTGTCCAGAAGCACATAGAAGGTGCCTATGTGGAGCACCGTGCCCTCATCTTCGCCAATGCGGATATAATCGCCAATTCGGAAGGGTTTTTTTCTCAGCAGGATGATCCATCCGAAAAAAGACAGCAAAACATCTCTGATAGCAAAGGCAAGCCCTGTGGCCAGTAACCCTACAAAAAGGGTGATGTTGCCCAATGAAACCCCGAAATGATTCAGGATAATAAAAATAGCGATGGTGTAAACGGTCCAGGCATATATTTTTGAATAGAATATCCTTTCCTCCGGTTCATCAAAAAGTCTGATCATACCTCTCATGGTAAGGCGCAAAAGCAGGGAGCTGAAAAACAATACTGAGATCACCAGGGAGGCCGACCCGATTTTATTGATTGCATCGTAGGGGAGGTCTAAGATCCCTTCACTCTGCAAATACAATAAACCCTGAAGAATGATCAGGGCAAGAAGTGTTACGATTACCGATACACTCAGGTATTTCAGACGGATTTCTTTGAATTTCGGGTTTGCCATTGATTTAATTCATTTATAGTTCATTTTTGTGTTATCAGAACGCTGATGACGCGGATGAAACGGATAATCACTGATAGGGAAAACCCGCGTAAATACGCTCAATCTGCTTTATCCGTGGTCCTGTGTTTGCCTCACAAAATTACTCAAAAAACATATTGCTATGGTTTTGAAGAAAGAGATTGTAAGAGCGCGGATTGTTCAATGCAGCGTTTTTGTGCTTCTTCCAGCGATATTTCACGAAAAGAAATGGTATCGCCTGGTTTTTTCTGACCAAGGCGGCAAATATCTGCGGAGCATACCACAGCAATGCGGGGATAGCCACCGCTGGTTTGCCGGTCGGCCATAAGCAATAATGGGGTGCCGTTTGCCGGTACCTGGATGGTGCCGGTTGGAACAGCCGCAGATATAATGTCGGTTTTCCCGGGAAGGGGAGGGATCTGTTCTCCTTCGAGCGTGTAGGCCATCCGGTTACTGTTGGCCCCGATAGTAAAGGTTGCCGAAAGCAGCTTTTGAATGGATGG
>SLIL01000458.1 GCA_007135645.1 Bacteroidales bacterium | reverse complement strand
GCGAGGCCGTTTGGGATGAACTGAATAATCTTATCACCAAGCCAGTAGACAGCTATGAACTGCAGAAGGTAAAGAATAAACTGGAAGCAGCCAATACCTATGCCACGGTTGGTATACTTTCAAAATCCATGAACCTGGCCTATTATGAGCTGCTGGGAGATGCCTCCATGCTTAATCACCAAACAGAAAAATACTTTGGGATAACACCGGAGCAATTGATGCAGACGGCAGGTGAGGTTTTCTCACAGAACCGGGTTTCAGAATTACACTACCTTGCAAAAAAAGAATAACAATCTATGAAGGAAAATGCAATGCGGGCTACTGCCCCAACCATCTGGCCTGTTGATGAAGTGACTATTATGAAACCCTCTGAAACAGTGCTTTGCAACGATATTCCACTCTGGTATATCAAGGGAGGTAGCCAGGAGATTGTTAAGTTTGAGCTGGTATTCAGGGCAGGAAGTTATAATCAGGAAAAACCTCTTCAGGCATTTTCTGCTACCAAACTTTTAAAAAACGGTACAACACAAAAAACCGCAGCCCAGATCAACCAGCTATGGGATTATTATGGCGTAAGCCTGCAAATTGAAGCACAAAAAGATCTGGTATCCGTTGGGTTCTTTTGTCTTGCCAGGCATCTTGATCCGGCACTCGACCTGCTTTTTGAAATGATTGCCGATGCAGTTTATCCGCAACATGAGTTGGAATTATTATTGAAAAACCGCAGACAAAAGCATATCATAAGCATGAAAAAGGTGCAGCATATTGCCCGGGTTCATTTCAATGAGTTGCTCTTCGGATCTCAACACCCTTATGGACGGATTCTTACCCTTGATGATTTTTCCAGTCTTACAAGGGAAGATATCATGAGGTTTAATCAACGGTTTTTCAGGCCTGAAAACTGTTTTTGTTTCGTGGCAGGAAGATTTCCTGATAACATTTTTGAGCTTGTAAACAGCAAGATCAGAAAGTATTCATGGTTAAAAGGAGATGCAATCTATGAACACAGAGAGATTATTTCCAATGGTATCAGGGAAAAGGAAAAGATTGTGATTAAAGATGCTGTGCAGTCTTCCATCAGGATAGGTAAGCTGATTGCGGGTCGCCGGGATCCCGATTACCATAGAATTTCCATTGCCAATACGTTGCTTGGTGGATATTTTGGTTCGCGCCTCATGAAGAACATCAGGCAGGAAAAAGGCTATACCTACGGAATTCAATCGGCCATTGTTTCCATGTTGAAAGCCTCCTGGTTTTTTATCACCACCCAGGTGGGGAAACAGGTATGCGATGCGGCATTGGAAGAGATCTACAAGGAGTTGAAAGGCCTGAAGGATAAACCGGCAGCTGATGATGAGCTTCAACTGCTCAAAAACTATCTGTCAGCCGGATTTCTGCGCTCTTTTGATGGGCCCTTTATGCAAATTGAGCGATTCAGGGAAATCCTCCTGTTTGACCAGGATTATTCCTATTACGACAGTTTTCTTCCTTTACTCCAAAAAATGAAAGCTGCAGATATACAGGAAGTGGCCGAACAACATTTTAATGCCGATGAAATGACAGAATTGATTGCAGGATAGAATAATTCGTTGTTTTTGGTGTTTATAGTATAGAATAAAACCATGATTAGCTGTGGAACAAGGACATTCATCAAAAAATCTCTTTAAACTGCCTGAAGGAAATACCTTCTTCTGTAAATCCGGTAAAGCGATTTTACCTTTCTTGCTATTCCTTTTCTTTTCTCCCAATGCCTGGTCAGGTGCCTTTCAGTCTACCATAGCCATTGATTCTGTCAGTGTACTCGAAAACAATCATGTAATCATTGGATGGACCCTTGTTACGAATGCACAGGAGGGCTTTGTTGAGATTCACCGCAGGCTTGACAGTGGTTTATTTGCCCCGATTAACCAGGTGCCACTGGATCAGACCTGGTATATTGATGCAGGAGTGAACGCAGCTTCCAGACCTCATTCCTATTACGTGGTGGCCCGGTATCCCAATGGGGATAATATTGCAGTGGGCAATGAAGCACATCAAACGGTGTTTGTAAAAGAGATACAACGCGATATATGCAGTAAATTGCTCATTCCTGCCTGGTCAAACTATGAAGTATCTACCACGGCAGGGCAGATTTTGCCTTTACCTGTACCTTTTGACCGGAATCTGCTCTATCTCTCCTTTGAAGGGGGCGAATTTGAACAGATCCTTGAGCTGGATTTTGACCCCGAAGAAACCTTCTTCCCGGTGGAGGAACAGGGAACGTATTGTATAAAAGTGAAAACCCTGCAAACCCAGACCGGGATAACCAGCTCCTCCAATGTCAGATGTATTGAGTTTAATTATCCGGATCAACCCGGATTTTTGCACATCAGGCAGGTTACGGCTACTGACTCCCCGGGAGAGGTAAAGATATCTTTTTATGGCGATGATGCAGCCCCGAATCCCTCTTATATTATCCACAGAGAAGGTAATGATGAAATTTTTTACCCACAGGATATCATAACCCCATCGCAGTCAGATTTTACCTGGTATGATTCAAACGCCAGGGCCGATATTCGAAGTGAGAATTACATTGTAAAAACGCTGGATAGCTGTAATGTTAATGTCCTAACCCCTATTTATATATCTACTGTTTTCCTGGAAGTTCAATCGGTCACTTCAGAGGTGAATCAATTATCCTGGAATCAATACAATGGCTGGCCTGAAACAGGAGTTCATGGCTATATTGTAGAGCGTAAAATTGAAGGATACACAGAGTTTGAGGAACTGTCATTTCTTCCCCCCGGATCCTTCAGTTATACCGACGATCTCAGTTTTTTTGATCAGGAGATCCTGTATCAGCCGGTTTATTATCGTATTATCGCTATTGAAGGGGAGGGCAATCCACTGGGATTTCAGGATACCGTTTTCTCAAACCAGGCACATGTAATCAGGGAGACATCAGTATTTGTACCCAATGCTTTTAAGCCAGGTAGTCAAATAGCTGAGAACAGGGTGTTTAAACCTGTATTTTCATTCTTCTCTCCTTCAGATTATTCGATGGTGGTTTTTGACCGATGGGGGCAACAGGTTTTTCAGTCCAGTGATCCTTTTCAGGCCTGGGACGGCAGATCATCATCCGGAGATTCACCTGCCGGGGTGTATTCATGGGTAATAAGATACCGGGATCAGGCAGGCAGGGAAAACGAAAAAAAGGGAGCAGTGATACTAATTAGATAGCTGAATTTTAGAGTGTAGCTTATCCGAACGCAATATTCATTTCTGGAAAAATATTTTCTGGTTACTTCTGGCAATGAAATGAATAAATTCTTGAAGACTTAAAAAGTTTATTTATCAGATTCTCCGGGAGTTTCAATTTTACATTTTTGGTCGTGGGCTCAACAAATTTTAATACTTTTGCACTTTAAAAATAACTGCATAAAACATGGATAACCAAAGCTCAAAAATAATTGGACAGGGCCTTACGTACGATGATGTGCTCATGGTTCCTGCCTACTCAGAAGTGTTGCCCCGCGAAGTAAGAGTAGAGACTTTTTTCTCCAGGAATATCTCCCTGAAGATCCCCATCGTTTCTGCTGCCATGGATACGGTTACCGAATCCAGGATGGCTATTGCCATAGCCCAGGAAGGCGGGCTGGGAGTTCTCCATAAAAATATGTCCATAGAGGAGCAGGCCACCAAAGTAAGAAAGGTAAAAAGGTCTGAAAACGGGATGATCATCGATCCGGTTACTTTGCAGGAGAATGCCCTGGTGGGTGATGCCCTGCAGATTATGAGAGAGTACAAGATCGGGGGAATTCCTGTAATCAATAGTTCCAACAAGCTGGTGGGGATCATCACCAACCGGGATCTGCGTTTTGAAAAGAATGCATCCAAACCCATCAACCAGGTTATGACCAGGGAGAACCTTATTACTACCACTGAGTTTATTGATTTTGAGGTCGCAGAGGAAATCCTGCAGGAGCATAAAATTGAAAAATTACCTGTTGTAGATAAAGATTTCAAGCTGGTGGGTCTTATCACTTATCGTGATATTTTAAAGATAAAAGAAAGACCCAATGCCTGTAAGGATGTAAGGGGCCGGTTGAGGGTTGCCGCAGCTGTTGGTGTAACCCGCGATACCCACGAGAGGGTGCAGGCACTGGTGCAGGCTGGAGTTGATTGTGTGGTCGTTGATACCGCCCATGGCCATTCAAAAGGGGTGATCGATATGACCAGAAGCCTGAAAAAATCATTTCCTGACCTGGATATTGTGGTAGGGAATATTGCTACTGCCGCTGCCGCCAAAGATCTGCTCAAGGCTGGAGCCGATGGGATAAAAGTAGGTATTGGGCCAGGCTCCATTTGTACTACCCGTATCATTGCAGGGGTAGGGGTTCCTCAGCTTACAGCAGTATACGATGTGGCAAAGGCACTGGAAGGATCCGGGGTTCCGGTAATTGCAGATGGCGGGATCAGATTTACCGGCGATATTGTAAAAGCCATTGCAGCAGGTGCTTCTTCAGTAATGGCAGGCTCACAGTTTGCAGGTGTAGAAGAATCGCCAG
>SLIL01000091.1 GCA_007135645.1 Bacteroidales bacterium | reverse complement strand
CCCTGGCACCCGAAGTCAATAAAAAGGGCTATCATTATGCAATAAAGGTCAATTCCGATTGCATAGGTTGCGCCAATTGCGCAGTGGTATGCCCTGATGCCGTAATCACCGTTTACAGGGAAAAATAATCCAAAAAGTACAGCTACTTAAAAATACAATTTAGCAATGAAGGAATTAAGACTAATGAAAGGCAACGAAGCATTGGCTGAGGCGGCTATAAGGGTAGGGGCTGATGCTTATTTTGGTTATCCTATTACACCTCAGTCTGAGGTGATCGAGTACCTCATGGCTGCCCGGCCTGAAGACCGCACCGGTATGGTGGTACTGCAGGCCGAGAGTGAAATTGCAGCTATCAATATGGTATATGGTGCTGCCGGTTGTGGCAAAAAAGCAATTACCTCATCTTCCAGCCCGGGTATCAGCCTCAAGCAGGAAGGAATATCTTACATTGCAGGTGCCGAATTGCCCTGCGTAATAGTAAACGTGGTAAGAGGTGGTCCCGGTCTGGGCACCATTCAACCCTCCCAGTCCGATTATTTTCAGTCGGTTAAAGGGGGAGGGCACGGCGACTACAAGCTCATTGTACTTGCACCGGCCACAGTACAGGAAAGTGTTGATTATGTGAAGCTCGCCTTTGAACTTGCTTTCAAATACCGCAATCCGGTTATGATCCAGTCTGATGGTATCATTGGTCAGATGATGGAGAAAGTAGAACTCTTCGAACAGATGCCTCGTGTTGAACCTGATTTTGAATGGGCCACCCTTGGCAAGAAAAAAGGCAACCCTGCAACCTTTGTAACTTCTCTTCAGCTTAAGGCTGAAGAACAGGAAAAGGTGAACCACAAATTGCAGGCAAAATATCGTGAAATAGAGAAAAACGAAGTGCGCTACGAGGCCATTGAGTGCGATGATGCTGAATACCTGTTTACCGCTTTCGGATCATGTGCCCGTATTACCCGCAAGGCAATGGAAATGGCACGCGACAAGGGGTTGAAAGTAGGGCTGCTGAGACCACAAACATTATATCCCTTCCCTTCAGAGGCTTTTCTTAACCTTGCAGGCCAATTGAAAGGGATCTTATGTGTAGAGATGAATGCCGGCCAGATGGTTGAAGATGTCAGGCTTTCGGTTTGCGGAAAAACAAAAGTGGAACACTTTGGCCGCTACGGGGGAATGATCCCCAGCCCGGATGAAATTTTTAACGCATTGGAACAAAAAATTATTGGAGGATAACTATGTCAGAAAACTTAATAACACCCGAAAACCTGGTTTATAAAAAAACCGATGTCCTTACCGATCGTATCATGCACTATTGCCCCGGTTGCGGGCATGGAACTGCTCACCGGGTATTGGCCGAAGTAATAGATGAAATGGGCATCCAGGAACAAACCATTGGCGTTGCTCCGGTGGGTTGTTCGGTACTGGCCTACTACTATTTCAACGTAGATATGCAGGAAGCTGCCCACGGACGTGCACCAGCTGTGGCAACAGGAATCAAAAGGGTTTTCCCTGAAAAATACGTATTTACCTACCAGGGCGATGGCGACCTGGCAGCAATTGGTACTGCCGAAACTATTCATGCCTGTAATCGTGGCGAAAACATTCTCATTGTTTTTGTCAACAACGGCATTTATGGTATGACAGGTGGACAGATGGCCCCAACCACCCTGGAAGGGATGAAGAGTTCTACTTCTCCTTTTGGGCGTGATACAAAAACCATGGGTGCTCCCCTGAAAATGACCGAGCTTGTAGCTCAATTGCCTGGCACCTACTTTGTTACCCGACAGGCAGTGCACAAGCCGGCAAATGTAAGAAAAGCAAAGCGTGCCCTCAAAAAGGCCATGGAGTATCAAAAGCTTGGCAAAGGAACATGCCTTGTTGAGATCGTTTCCAATTGTCCTTCCAACTGGAAAATGACCCCGGCACAATCCAACAAGTGGATGGAGGAGAACATGTTCCCCTTCTATCCTCTTGGTGATATCAAAGTACCTGAATAAACAGAAACCCTTAAATCAACATCATTATGACCGAAGAAATAATCATTGCCGGATTCGGAGGGCAAGGCGTGCTGTCAATGGGCCAGATCCTCTGCTACAGCGGTGTAATGCAGGAAAAAGAAGTTAGCTGGATGCCTTCATACGGGCCAGAGATGAGAGGTGGTACAGCAAATTGTACAGCCATTATCAGCGATGAAGAGATCAGCTCTCCGGTTCTCAATACCTACGATACCGCCATTGTGCTTAATCAGCCATCCATGGATAAGTTTGAGGATGCCGTGAAACCCGGAGGACTGCTCATCTATGAAAGCAACGGGATGATCCGTAAACCCAAAAGAACAGACATCAATATTTGCGTTATCGATGCCTATGAAGCCTCTGTGCAAATGAAAAACACCAAGGTATTTAACATGATCGTTATTGGTGGATTTCTCAAAATCAGACCGATCCTTGAAATGGAAAATGTAATAAAAGGATTGCAAAAAGTTCTTCCTGAGCGCTACCATCATCTTATTCCCCTCAACGAGGAGGCTATTAGAAAAGGAATGGAGATCATCAGGGTTGAACATCAGTTGAATTGATTGCAAACCGCATTTTTAATAAAAACAAAAAGACTGTCTCTCTTTTGGAGGACGGTCTTTTTTTTTGATAATTTTGTCTCCTTAAAAAAGTGATATCCTGTAAATGAGCATTCTGTAATGGTAACGACCATCCCATTTAAAATAATACCGATCCCTCAGCAAGGCTGCCATATAATGTGCCAACTTCAGATGTCAGGATATAAATTAAACATGCTCATAGATACCGGTGCTTCTCTTACTGTTCTTGATCTGAAACGGTACCAGAAGATCTATCCTGAAAATGAGCTTTTGCCTTATGAAAACTCATTCAGGGGAATTACCAGTCATAATGTAAAGTCCTTTGTTGCATTGGTAGATTCACTGATGCTGGGTACTATTGAATTAAAAAATAAAAGGTTGTTGCTTGTTGATCTCAGCAGTATTAACCAGGCTTATGCCCACTATGATCTCGAAAGGATTGATGGAGTTCTTGGCGGTGATCTGCTATTATCAATGCATGCAAACATTGATTATGCTGCCGGAAGGATCCTTTTAAAAGATTGATCTCTTTTTTTAACCTCTGCTAAGAAACCTTTTTTTCTCAATGCCGAAAAAAACCTCTAAATTTGCGGTCTGATAATAAGTTAAGTCGCTTATTGGTAAAAAGTTAGAGCAGATACCCGCTTCTTCAACGATGAGGTGCAACTAAAAAGTTGTACCTAATTGAATTTATCCGTTGTATATTAACTTATGAAGTTCTATCTTTGCAGCCTTTTTAGAAAAGTAACTATCTTACTTATATCTTAGGAAAAACAATTAGTACAGGTATTCCAACTATTTCGGAACCAAACATTAAATTTAAAAACAGATAACATGCAGAACAAAGGATTAATTAGATTTTTTGCCATAGCTTTTGCTGTGGTATGTCTGTACCAGTTATCGTTTACCTATTTTTCCCGTAAAGTAGAACGTGATGCGAGAGAGTTTGCGCAAAGCGAAAGGGTACAAGCCCTTGCCAGGGAATTATCCGGTGGCGATGAACTTAGAGAAATGGTTTTAATGGACTCGCTTAGAATTCGTTACGAAAGGTTTTACCTTGACTCCATGGCAAACGAAGTCGTTTTCAACCTGGGGATCAGGAGGTACACTTTTAGTGAGGTGAAAGAGCGTGAAATAAATCTTGGCCTTGACCTTCGCGGAGGTATGAACGTTACCCTTGAGATCTCTGTTCCTGAAATCCTCAGGGCACTTTCAGGAAACAGCCAGGATCCCACGTTTGTGGCGGCCATGGAAAGAGCCATCGAAGAGCATCGCGGTAGCCGGGAAAATTTTGTTGCTGTTTTTGGAAGGGCGTTCAGGGAAACCGACCCCAATGCCAGTCTTGCTGCCATTTATTCTACCCCCGAAATGCGCGATCGCATTAGTTTCAATGCCACCAACGAAGAAGTGCTCAGAGTTCTGGACCGTGAGGTAAATGCTGCCATAGACAGATCCTTTCAGATCCTTCGCACCAGGATCGACCGTTTTGGTGTTACCCAGCCCAATATCCAGCGTTTGCAAGCCTCAGGCAGGATACTCGTGGAACTGCCCGGTATCAAGGAGCAGGACAGGGTAAGAAGACTGCTTCAGGGTACAGCAAGGCTTGAGTTTTGGGAAACCTATGAGTTTTCTGAGCTTTATCCTTTCTTTGCCGAAGCCAATGAAAGGCTGCGCGATATTCTTCCTGCGCCCGAAAGACAAGCAGCTGAGGCTGTATCTGATGTGGCTGACCAGAATGCTATTGAAGAGCTGCTGGGCGATGAAACAGCAGATCCTGACACTCTCACAGCAGACCCCATCGAAGACGATGACCTGCTCGACCTGCTGGCAACCGATGTGGATGATGAGTTGATCCTGGATGAAGAAATGGCGCAGCGTAACCCGCTTTTTGCTGTTCTCAATATGAACATTGTAATGGATCCCCAGACAGGTCAACCCTTCCTGGGCAATGGTCCCATGG
>SLIL01000250.1 GCA_007135645.1 Bacteroidales bacterium | reverse complement strand
TGGGGTTACCTCCATTGACACTGCAGCTGTGTATGGCCAGGGCACCAGTGAAGAGATTGTAGGTGAGGCCATCAAAGAATTGCAACGCGATAAAGTACAGGTACTTACCAAATTCGGTATCCGGTGGGATACCCGTGAGGGTGAGTTTTATTTTGCCAGTACTGATAACCTGGGAAACCCCATTGATGTCTATAAATATTCAGGTAAAAGCTCGGTTATCAAAGAATGTGAAGACAGTCTGAAAAGACTGGGCACTGATTACATTGACCTTTATCAGATACATACACCTGACTCCACTACACCCATTGAAGAAACCATGGAGGCACTTTCTCTGCTTACAGAGCAGGGAAAGATGCGTTATGCCGGGGTTTCAAACTACAGCCTGGAACAAATAAAAGAGGCCTCCAGATATATTCAGATCGTTTCCAATCAGGTTAAATACAATATGCTGGTGAGAGATATTGAAGAAGAACTCATCCCTTACCTGATCTCCCAAAAACAGTCGGTACTGGCTTACAGCCCTATGGAACGGGGGCTACTTTCCGGAAAAATGAAACCCGGACATCCGTTTGCAGAAGGAGACCATCGGGCCGGGAAGATATATTTCAAAGATGAAAATATTTTGCGCACCAATAAATTCCTCCAAAAAATCAAACCCATTGCAGATGAAAAAAATGCAACCCTTTCGCAACTTGTTCTGCGATGGACACTGGAGCAACCAGGTATCACCATCGCGCTGGTGGGTGCCCGAAACCCGGAGCAGGCAATTCAGAATGCCAAAGCCAGTAATGTAAAACTCAGCCAGGATGAAATGGACTTTATTAACAATGAACTAAAACAACTTGTACTGGCAGAATAGCTTAATCCCATTAGGTTGCTTTACCAATATCATCAAAAACAGGTGATTTTTATGACTTTTATTTTATCAAAAATGACTATTTTTGGTGCCCAAGGAAACTTAACGTACTATTTACGATAAATTCGACATAGATACATCCATTTATCCATGCTGGCTCATCATACCGGCAATGCTTATTAGGCAGAAAAACATTCTGACCACATCAAATAAAATCATTCACTAAAAAAGCACACACAAAATGAAAAGACGGGATTTTTTAACCAATACGGCCCTGCTGGGTACCGGAGTTACCCTTGGCTTGGGTGCTGTATTAAGTTCATGTTCAAGATCAGCCAGAAGACATACCCCTGAGCAACTGGGCATGTTTTCTTTTATCGATAAGGCCCCCGATGGAAAACCCCTTAAAGCGGCCCTGATAGGTTGCGGTGACCGGGGTACCGGTGCAGCATTTAATTTTCTGGATGCCGGCAACGACCTTTCCATAGTAGCCCTGGCCGATGTATTTGAAGACAGGCTTACACGCTGCCGCCACAGACTTGAATCAGAAAAAAATAATCCCGTAGAAGACAGCAAATGCTTTGTGGGTTTTGATGCCGCTGAAAAGGCTATCGCCCAGGATGTGGATGTAGTTCTGATCTGTACTCCCACACATTTTCACCCCGAGCAACTCAGGGCTGCAGTATCTGCCGGAAAGCATGTATTTATGGAAAAGCCTGCTGCCGTTGACCCCGTGGGAATTCGGACGGTGATGATCGCTTCGCGCCACGCCGAAAGGGCTGGGCTCACCATTGTTACCGGCAACCAGCGCAGACACCAGAAGGATTACTGGGAGGCCTACATGCAGGTAAAAAACGGTGCCATTGGCGATGTTCTCTCTGCAACAGCACACTGGAACCAGGGCGCATGGTGGAACAGGGCCCAAAGGCCAGGCGAATCAGATATGGAATACAACATCCGCAACTGGTTCAATATCCGATGGCTCAGTGGCGACCACTACCTGGATCAAGCCATACATAACATTGATATCGTAACCTGGTTTACCGGGATGCTTCCTGAAAGAGCCGTAGGATATGGAGGAAGAGCCAGACGCCTTACCGGAGATATTTTTGACTTCTTCAGTGTTGATTACCGCTACCCCAATAACAAAAGAATGATGGCCACTGCACGACAAATTGATGGTTGTGATACCGATATCTCTGAATCAGTAATGGGTACTGAGGGCGTTTGCTATTTGCAGGGAGGAAATATTCGCATAGAAGATTTTAATGGAGAAGTAAAATGGAAATACAACTACGAGGAAAATCCTTACAACAATCCCTATCTGCAGGAGCATATTCATTTCGTAGAGTCTATACGGCTCAACAAACAAATTAATCAATTGGAGGAATTGGCCAATTCAACCCTGGTGGCCATAATGGGCCGTGAGTCAGCCTACACAGGCAGACCCATTACCTGGGATGAGATCATGGCTTCCGATTTGCGCTACGGTCCCACAGAATACGCCCTTACCGATCTGCCATTTTATCAGGAAGGAGTAGCCCCTGTACCTGGACAAGCACCTGGTGCAGCCTTTTAATCCAAAGACTCTTGCATGAAACGTAAATTTAAGATTAAATCCCTGCCTCTCAAATACATGGTGGTAGTTGCATTCGTTGCAGGCGCTTTACTGGTCATTCTCTCCTCTAAGGTAATCTCCTATACTTCCACCGATGAGTTTTGCATGAGTTGCCACGTGCACCCCCATGCCGAAGAGGCCTGGAGGCTGTCAAGCCATTACGATAACAAATCCGGTGTGGTGGTGCATTGCGTGCAATGCCACCTCCCACCTCCCGGCACACTTAATTACCTTACGGCCAAAGCAGTTACCGGGGCCCGCGATGTATATGCCATGATCTTTAAAGATACCGACAAGATCAACTGGGATGCCAAGCGGCAGCTTTCGGCGGCTGTAAAACATACCTACCAGGAATCATGCATGCATTGTCATCAGGAATTGTTCCCAAAAGGGCTTTCAGAGGAAGGAGAAAAAGCACACCTTCATTATGAGCTCAATGCCGAAAGGCTTGATCTGAACTGCCTGAATTGCCACCTTGATGCCGGGCATTACAACCCCAATTTTGTTCATACCTGGATGACCGAGTTACCCGCAGCCGAAGACAGAGAATTATATACTGAACCGGCAACAGTAACCCGTTTTGAAAATTTCACCGAGCAGGTTCCCGGCACATCTGTATCCTTTAACATGATCGCCATTGACGGGGGTACTTTTTTGATGGGCAGCCCCGAAAATGAACCCTTGCGCAACGATGATGAAGGCCCTGTGCGCCAGGTTACCCTTTCACCATTCTTTATGGGCGAGGTAGAAGTAACCTGGAACGAATTCTGGGCATTCTACCGCGAAACCATGTCAGAGGGGCGTATTGATCCATTGGCAGTAAAACAGCACAATGCTTCCATGCCCGATGCCATTAGCGGGCCCACCCCACCCTTTGGTATTCCTGATCAGGGCTGGGGCAGCGGCGACAGACCGGCCATTACCATGACCCACTATGCCGCGCAGATCTATTGCCAGTGGCTTTCCCAGAAAACGGGAAAAACCTATCGACTTCCCACCGAAGCCGAATGGGAATATGCAGCGCGGGCAGGCACACAAACCCCTTACTTTTTCGAGGGCAACCCCAGGAGGTTCTCGCCGGGAGGCCTGAGGAACCGGCTTTTCGGGCCTGACACCACCCTGATCAATACCTATGTGGTTTACAACCAGAATTCGGGTGGCAGGACCCAGGAACCCGATTTTGTAAAGGCCAATCCATGGGGATTGAAAAACATGAGTGGTAATGTACTTGAGTATGTATCTGACTGGTACGCCCCGGATGCTTATGCGCAAACGCCTTTGGAGGTTACCAACCCTACAGGGCCTGCGACAGGTACCGAAAGGGTGGTAAGGGGTGGAAACTTTTTGTCGGAAGCTGGAGAATTGCGCTCGGCTGCCAGGGGGCATACCCATACCGAGGAATGGTTCCGTACCGATCCGCAGCAACCCAGGAGCCTGTGGTGGTATTCTGATATCCAGGGAATTGGCTTCAGGGTGGTTTGCGAACCGGATAGTGCATTACTGGCACCGGATTATGCTTCTACCAATCCATAATGTTTTTGGAAGGCCTACCCTAAGAAAACTATAAGTAACTTTTTTCAGCGATTTTAAAAACCATGTATTTACTTATTTGGAATTAAGGATGCTTTGCAAACTATTTTTAAGCAATGGAAGGTCATTTTTAAGTATAAATTAAATCCTTAAAAACCAATTCCTTAAAAACAGGCTTTATTGCTTTTTTATGACAAACATCAACCGATCGGCCAAAATGTTTGCTTATCTTTTCTCTGAGGGCCATTCGCTTTTCAAAAATATTTTTTGCATCCGGATCCATATCAATCAAAATATCGATATCACTATCGGATGTTTGCTCATTTCTTGCAAAGGAACCTAAAAGCCCTATTTCCCTTACCTCAAATTCCTTGGCAAATAAATCTTTATTACTTCTTAAATAAAGTAGAATCTCCTTGTTCGTGAGCATATATTCAGCTTTTGTTATTAACAAAGATAATCAATTAAATAATCCACAAAGAACCGAATCAGTTGAACAAATTATTTACTTTAAGCCAGTTAAAAATAAATGTTGTCAGAAACTTTTCAAGACCTGAGTA
>SLIL01000011.1 GCA_007135645.1 Bacteroidales bacterium | reverse complement strand
CGGGCTTTGAGAGTCCGGTTTTTTTATGGTCTATTGTTTGGTTTCAGATATCAAATAGGATATTCTGTTGATGATTTATCAGAAGATACAGCTGTTAAACAAGCTTTTTAACATACTCCAGGGCAGCATCATAATCAGGCTCATTGCCGATCTCTTTAACCACCTCAACATATCGCACCATATCATACTGATCGATAATGATAACACCTCTTGCAAGGGTTCTGGATTCCTCAATCAAAAAGCCGTACTTTATTCCAAAATCTGTTTCTTTATGATCCGATATCGTAACTATTTTGTCAATTCCTTCAGCAGCACAAAAACGCCTGAGAGCAAAAGGAAGGTCGCAGGAAATGGCGATGATCTGAACATTCTCAAGCTTGGATGCTTCCAGATTAAAGCGTCTTGACTGGGCAGCACATACATCGGTATCAACAGAAGGCATTGAAGAAATTATCCGCACTTTCCCCTGGTAGTCACTGAGTTTTACCGGTTTCATATCCATACCCACAGCGATAAAATTTTTTGCGTGGCTGCCGGTTTTAATCATTTTACCCATCAATGTTACAGGGTTTCCTCCAACAGTTACTACATTTGAATTTCTTTTCATGCCAATCAAAGTTTTAAAGTACCATTTAATTTGTCAGAATTTTACACATTTGAGCTAACAATTCTTGATATTAAATGGTTCAAATAACAAATTAAAATATAAGATTATTGCATTAATATGGTTTTAAGTTTTTAATTTAACTGTTATATAACAAAGTTCCGGGTTTTTAGTTATTAGTAAGCAGCCTTTTCTGAAGTCTGAAAATATTTTCCGCATGTTGAGATATAAGCTTATATGAGGAAAATATTTTCAATTTACTTTCCGAAATGCAACTAAGTAGCTGGAATAAAAACAGAAATTAAGGTATGATTTACCTGAGTCATCTTTTAAATCTGCAATTTAGATATCAATATATGGCTTTAGTCTTAAAATAAGTGATTTATAGCCGCAAAAAAATATTAGTCAATTTTTTGATTATTTGTGCCATGTTTCAGTATAAACCGCATTAAGCAAGTAAAACATTAGTGTATCTTTGTGGGAATGAATAATGCTTTGGTAGTTATCCCGCTAGTGTTTATGATATGATCCTTATGTTTGAATGAGAAACTGAAAAGGGACGAACCTGAATCATAAGATAATTGATGATTCTGCGGCTTTTATACATAATGTGGCTTATCATACCAAATACAGGAAACTTATATAATACGAGAATGAAAATTATCAATATAAAAATCTCATTGTTTATCCTTCTGCTTTTATTGGGACTGGAGCTCTTTTCCCAACCTCCTATAGGTCATAGAAATGATCAAAGATTAAATTACCGTGGTTTTATGATGAAGCACAATCGCTGGGAGGGAGGATTATCCCTTGGTGTGGCAAATTCTATGACTGATGTTGCATCAAGTAAAGCCAATACTCAGGCCGCACTCACTGATGTTTATTCAAGAGGATTGATGCCTGCACTGGGTCTATACGGCAGATACCGTTTCAACAGCACCTTTGCACTGCGGGGAAATCTATCTGGGATCATGTTGAAAGGCAATGATCGCTGGTCGCAAGACATTGATGTGGTTAACCGCGGCCGATCCTTTACCAATACATTGTATGAAACGTCTTTGTTGTCGGAATTTTATCTGCCAAGAAGAATTACAAGCCCCAAAAAAGACTTCAGCTATCATGGAATGGATCTGTATTTTTTTGGGGGACTGGCCCTGTTTTATCATTCGCCTGAGATAAAAGGAGATATTATTGACGATTATGACCGTGTAATTTTGCAGGGGAGCAATATTTATGATCACTGGCAGTTTGCCATTCCTTTTGGTGCCGGAATCCAATGGACCATTTACAACAAATGGGTGCTGGGTCTTGATTTTAATTTCCGCTATACGTTTTTTGATTACCTGGATGGATTCAGGCGGCCTTACAGCTCCCGTAATGATTACTATTTTACTACCGGCTTGAAAATTGGGTATCTAATCGAGTCCAATAAAAACCGCCGCAGAAGTTCTTCTGTCAGGCACATATTCGACAACTATTCTCATTAATGCCGGAAAAATCAATCCAGCCCTGTTGAGCCCCAGGTGCTGCAGCAATGATACCTCGTGTAGGTATCCTTATTCGCACTTTTTTGCTTTCCAGAGAATATCGTCCACACCATTTTCTTGTGCCAGCTTTCTGGCCAGTACAAAGAAGTAATCAGAGAGTCGATTGATATACTTTATCACGATGAGAGGCACCTTGTAATCACCAGTCATCTCAATTATAATACGTTCTGCCCGCCTGCATACACATCTGGCTACATGCGCATAAGATACCACGGGATGACCTCCAGGGAGAATAAAATTATGCAATGGGGGCAAATGTTGATTCATCTGGTCAATCTCATTTTCCAATAAGGTAATATCGCTATCCTTAAGGCAGGGTAAATCAACCTTGCCCAGCTCATCATCTTTGGCCAGCAATGATTCGGTGATAAAAAGGTTTTCCTGGATGTTCAGCAAGATCTTTTTATAATGCTCATCTATTTTCTGATCTCTGAGCAATCCTACAAACGAGTTCAGCTCGTCTACGGTACCATAGGCTTCAATTCTGATGTGGTTCTTGGCAACCCGCTTACCTCCTATCAGGGAAGTTTCGCCTTTGTCACCGGTTTTGGTATATATTTTCCATTCTTCCATAAAAATATCTTAGCATTTGTAAATACACAATTAATGCACAAAAGTGCAGTATTGTACTTTCATTAATTCATAATAAGTGCCAGCCAAAGTTGTGTGTATTCCTTAATCCGTCAGGGAAATAAAGTTGTTTGCCTTGTGTTTGCTGCTTAACCTGATCTTGCCTTCTTCTAGTCTTCTGTATTCATTACCGGTTTTGCAATTACAAGTGGATTGGGGTTTATGGTATCAGACTCCACTTCTCCGTCAAGAAGACGGATAATGCGGTGTGCATGCCTTGCAATATCCTCTTCGTGGGTAACGAGAATGATCGTATTGCCTGCCTTGTGGATCTCATTGAATAAACCCATGATCTCAATAGAGGTTTTGGAGTCAAGGTTACCGGTTGGCTCGTCGGCAAGAATAATAGACGGACTGTTTACAAGTGCTCTTGCAACTGCTACTCTCTGCCTCTGTCCACCCGATAATTCATTGGGCTTATGGTCAACCCTGTCGCTCAGACCAACCTGATCCAGAACCTCCAGTGCACGCTGTTGGCGAAAATTTTTGCTGATGCCGGAATAGATCTGGGGAAGAGCAACATTGTCAAGTGCAGTTGAACGGGGTAAAAGGTTAAAGGTTTGAAACACAAACCCGATCTCTTTGTTACGGATTTCGGCAAGCTGGTTGTCTTCCATTTTGCTCACATCCTGGCCATTGAGAAAGTAGCTCCCTGAAGTAGGGCTGTCCAGACAACCCAGGATGTTCATCAAAGTTGATTTGCCAGACCCTGAGGGGCCCATTAAAGCAACATATTCATTTTTATAAATGGAAAGATCAACCGAACGCAATGCTCTTACCGTTTCGGTTCCTACTCTGTAGTGCTTTGTCAATGCCTCTATTTTGATCAGTGCTTCCTGCATAATTTCAGTGTTAATTATCAACGAACCTTTAATGGCCGAAGATAATCATTTTGTTTTAATATATACACAACATTAACTTGTATTAAAGTCCGACTTTAGTTTCAGAATTTTATTGCATAATGCTCTTTGCTGAGACCTTTTTTGAAAAACAAAAGACCGCAATCAAATAAATCAACTGACAAGGTTATTTCATTTTCTGCGATGATTCTCAGCCATGCGTTGTGCATTGAAACAGACCATCGGATATCATCAACGATTACAACACTGCCGTCATGAATATGTTTAGCGATATGATTGAAATACCTCAACAAACTTTCTCCCTTGTGATCTCCGTCAATGTAAACCATGTCAAAACAAGGGTTTTCTCTGAACAATTGCGGCAAAACATAATCAAACAGGCCCTCCCGCAGTTTGATATTGGTGAGGCCCAGCCCACTGAATGTTTTTCTGGCAATCTGGGCAATGGGTGGTGCTCCTTCTATAGTTTCTATCGTTATGTTGCTTTTGGAACAGGCAAGATAAGAGGAGGTAATCCCGAAACTGGTACCCATTTCCAGTACATTCTGAAAATCAAAATAAGCAGGTATTCTGGAAAATAACCTGCATGTTTTTGGGGGTTTGAGTGAGCTCTTGGCTATTTGAGCCACTGATCTGGTAGTGGGAGTGTTTGCATTTTCATTGCCGGATTTTATCCTGTTTCCAGCTCCGTGATCAGTATACGAGAGGTTTTTTCTATCATTTAGCAATTGTTTTCTAACGGCTTCAATTCTTTGAAACTCTGGTTTTATCTCATCTTGATATAGGCAGTTTTTCATGAAGTTATACAAAAAAGGACTGTGCACCCCATGAAGATCTTTAGCCTTAATGATCCATTGAAAATACTGCTTAAGAAGCTTTATGTTATTCATGCTGCTAAATTATCAGTTATTTCGAAAAGCTTTACAAGCTGGCAGGCAAATAATTCATAGCGTAGGATACCCGTAAAAAGATAAATTAAGAATAGTATAATCTGTAATTTTGCTGTGAAAAGAATTTCTATAAAATAATGTTCTTTTAATGTTTTTTTTATTATTTTGCAAAGCCAAATAGATTGTGACAAGGAGTTTGGTCTTATTTAGATTAAATAAGTTAAGAATGTCAATGCATTGATCTGCCCAAAGCCCGATGGAACATGTGTTGGTTTTACCAATTTATAATTATGAAAGGCAGCATAGGGCATAATTTATTTGTGGATTGCGCTTTCTGGGTTTAAAGCAGGCAGGGGGTCAGATAACGTTTTTTTATACAACCATGCTGTGTTTACTTTGATTTCTGATCACCTGAGTTAGAATTAGTTATTTTGCTAAACACGGCTTTGAATTTAGATAAACCAGCCAGCATACTCTTTTGCTGGTGGCTTCACAGGGAAAAGAATAAGGAACACTAAAAATAAGTCAGAATATGAGAAATCGGGGTTTTATCATTTTTATCGGATTACTTTTTTGCAGCCTGATCACTGCTGCACAAGTGGCAGACACGATCAGAATTGGTGGGCAAAGGGCCGCGCAGGCTGAGACCTTTTATAATGAAGGAATCTCATTGTTCAACAGAGGAGATTATCAGGCAGCACTTGAGAAATTCAACCAGGCCATTGCCGAGCGTTCCGATTTTCATCAGGCCTATTACAACAGGGGTGTGGTCAGGGCACAATTGAGCAATCACAATGCCGCATTGCAGGATTTTAACCAGGCTATTTCCAATATGCCCGATTTTGCTATGGCCTACTTTGCCAGGGGTCGGTCAAGAGAAGCCCTGGGGTTGGATCATGACGCTATGAATGATTACAGCATGGCCATCTCCAGAAACAGCAGAATGTACCTGGCTTATTATTATCGGGGGACATTGAATTTCAAACAAGGTTTATTTGTGAGAGCCATTGAAGATTTTACTGCTGCCATAAACATTCGGGCTGACTTTGCTTATGCATACAATGACAGAGGCAGTGCATGGCATAAAACCGGAAATAACCAGGCGGCCATGGCAGATTACCAGCAAGCCATCCTGCTTGATAATACGCTGTTTTTCGCCTATAACAACCTGGGTAAACTAAGGTTTGAAAATGGACAGTACCGAGAGGCAGCAGAATCCTTTTCCACAGCACTCACACTTAATCCCAATTACCATCATGCACTTGCCAACAGGGCAGTGGTTTATAAAAGAATGGAAAAATTCGATGAGGCTATTAAGGATATTAACAGGGTGCTGGAGCTCAAGCCGGGGAATTATCAGGCCTATACCATCAGGGGGAATATTTACTATAAAATGAACGACTTTGAAAAAGCCGTGGCAGATCATACACGCTCCATTGAAACCAAACCGATATTTGGTATTGCCTGGTATAACAGGGGAATTGCCAGGGAAATGCTTCGCGATCCCGAAGGTGCTGAAGCTGACTGGGAAAGGGCCAGTGATCTGGGCGTTACCAGGCCAGAAGGTAAATAGGAGAAGATCGTGTGCAATTATTGAAGAAGTCCACACAGATTTCCTATTGTTTTCAGATGAATCGATAAACCAATTTGAAAATAAAAATATAAAATTCGAATCATGAAGCAGGTTAAGGGTAAAGGTTCCATATTGCACTACATGACAAGAGTATATAGTGTTGTTTTAATAGTTTTGTTATCGTTGGGGGGAGAGGCCCAGAACATTGAATTTACTTCTGCAAATTTTCCGGACGACCCTTCTGGTCTTCGTGAGGCAAGAAGAAATATCAGAGAAGCCGATCTGCTTTACGAGCAGGGATGGGGTAATTTTGAGAGGGCTCTTGAATACTACCTTAAAGCACATCGGTTTAATCCCAATAATGCAGTGGTAAACCTCAGGATAGGAGAGTGTTATCTGTACACCCCCTACAAAGACCGGTCTATAGCCTACCTTGAAAGGGCTATTGAGCTCAATGTGGATGAAATAGAGGTGTTTTATTTCCTGGGTCTGGCTTATCAGCAAAACTACAGGTTTGATGAGGCCATTGAGCAATTTAATCAATACCGGCAATTGCTTAGCCCCCAGCGTGCTATCCAGGAGAGGGAGATCCTTGAAAGACGATTTGCCGAATGCGAAAATGCCAAAAGAATGATGAAGAACCCGGTAAGGGTGTTTATTGATAATGTGGGCAGCAGCATCAATACTGAATACGATGATTACAGTCCGATTTTGTCTCCCGATGGCAGAATCATGTATTTCACCAGCCGAAGGCCTCTTGGAAGCCGGCCCCGCATGGACAGGATCGACCATAAATACTTTGAGAATATCTATTATAGTATCCTGGAAGGTGATACATGGACCCAGGCCCGCCCTTTGCCAGGAAATGTGAATTCCGGTACTCATGAGGCAACAGCCGGTATTTCGCCCGATGGCCGCACCTTGTACGTTTACAGAGGCGACAGGGGAGGAGACCTGTTTGAGAGCAGGATGGACCAAAGGGGCGAATGGTCAAGACCATCAAGACTGCCTCGAGGTTTAACCTCCAGGGGAAATCAGGAAACCAGCATTGCCTTTACCAGCGATGGACGCAGGGTATTTTTTATTAGCGACAGACCCGGGGGCTATGGCGGAAAGGATATCTGGACCGCTACAAAAAGTGATGGTGGAAGATGGAGTGAGCCTGTGAATATGGGGGCAACCATCAATACTCCTTTTGATGAAGAGAGTTTGTATCTGGCCCCCGACGATGTAACGCTCTATTTCAGTTCTCAGGGACATGATTCCATGGGTGGATTTGATATTTTTAAAACTACATTCCGTCACGGAGCCTGGACCAGGCCAGTAAATCTTGGCTATCCAATCAACACCCCGGGAGATGATATGTTCTTTGTAATGACCCCGGACGGAAATACGGCTTATTATTCAACCATGCAGCCCGGCGGATTTGGAGGTAGTGATATTTACAGAATTACTTTTCTGGGTGATGAAAAACCTTTGAAATCCCCCTTGATGAACAGTTATATTGCCAGTATTGCCAAGCCTCTTCAGTATAATCTAATGGAGCAGGAAGTGGAAGTGGCTTCAGCCCCTGTTGTCTTCCTGAGGGGTCGTATTCTGGATGATCAGGATGGCACACCGCTAACAGCAGTAATTGAACTATATGATAATGAAACGGAGCAACTTCTTGCACAATTCAGCTCCGAAAGCCAAACAGGGAATTATGTGATCTCCCTGCCGGGAGGAAAAAATTACGGAATCTCTGTAAGAGCAGACAATTACCTCTTTCACAGCGAGAATATCAATATCAGCGAGGCCATCGTTACCCGTGAGATCATCAACGATATCCGCCTTAAAAGGGTAGAGGTTGGGCAGAGCATTGTCTTGAACAATATTTTCTTTGATACAGGTGCTGCCACATTAAGAGCTGAGTCGTATGCCGAACTGGGAGTTCTTTACAAGCTCATGACAGAGAATCCATCTTTAAAAATTGAGATCTCGGGTCATACCGATAACGTTGGTTCTGCCGATGTAAACCAGCGCTTGTCGGAGCAGAGGGCAAGGGCGGTTGTAGAGTTTCTTATTGACAGGGGAGTGGACAGAGCCCGACTAACCTACAAAGGCTACGGATTTGAAAGGCCCATAGCCTCCAATGAAACAGCCGAAGGCAGGCAGTTAAACCGACGAACGGAATTTGAGATCCTGGATAAATAATATATATGAGGCTCCTGCTTGGAGCCTTTTTTTGTGAAACTGACTAAAGAAATGTATGGTTTCTCCTCTTTTATCTATGGGGTTGAGAGGTAGCATCCAATAGCTGTTTAAAGGTTTTTTTGTGTTTTTGTAAACAAATCATAAAGTATTGGTGTTAAAAATTTATTTTAGGTATAATGTAATAAGTTATTTTGGCTTGTGTCATTCCTTGAAAGACAGAACAGAACTGAACTCTTCCGTGTTATCCGGATATTTTAAGTAAACTCAATCAACTCATGACCACAGGATTATTTCTGCTTGTACTGCTATTGATTGCTGTAATAGCACCATTTACCAGGAAATATTTAAAGAATCAGGCCGGATGGACTTATGCAATCTGGCCTTTTGCTGGTTTTATTTACTACTTAAGCCTGCTGCCTGCCATTAATCAAGGGGCTGTACTTACAGAATCTTTTGAGTGGATTCCTGCACTGGGGATCAATTTCAGTTTCTATGTGGACGGATTCAGTATGCTTTTCAGTTTGCTGGTGCTGGGTATCGGGACATTTATACTCGTGTATGCCGGGTATTATATGAGGCCATATCCCATGAAAGGGCGCTTCCTGGGTTATCTGCTCCTCTTTATGACTGCCATGCAGGGCATTGTTGTATCAGGCAACCTGATCACCATGTTTGTTTTCTGGGAGTTAACCAGTATAAGCTCGTATCTGCTCATTGGCTATTATCATGAAAAACCTGAAGCCAGAGCCTCTGCATTGCAGGCCCTGCTCATTACCGGGTTTGGGGGACTTGCCCTGCTGGGTGGTTTTGTATTGCTGGCCATTCCCTATGGTAGCTATGAACTTTCCTATATTCTTGCCAGTCCTGACATTATTAAAAACAGTAATTTATACTTACCTGCCTTTATTCTTATTGCTATAGGTGCTTTTACCAAATCGGCACAATTCCCTTTTCATTTCTGGCTTCCCGGTGCTATGACAGCCCCTTCACCTGTAAGTGCTTTTCTTCACTCTGCTACCATGGTCAAGGCCGGGGTGTTTCTTCTGGCCAGGCTTAACCCGGTGCTTGGCGGAACCGAGATATGGTCGTACACATTGACCATTTTTGGGGTAACCACTATGTTTGTGGGGGCATGGATCAGTGTTACCCAAACAGACCTGAAAAAAATCCTTGCCTACACTACAGTGAGTGCGCTTGGTACACTCGTACTTTTGATAGGTACAGGGACAGAGTATGCCATCAATGCGGCAATCATATTTCTTCTTGTACATGCCCTCTATAAAGGAACTTTATTTATGATGGCCGGTAATATTGAAAAGAAAACCGGCACACGTGATATCAGGGAACTGGGTGGTTTGTTTAAGTATATGCCTTTTGCTGCCATTGTGATGAGCATGGCACTGGTGTCCATGGCCGGCGTGCCCCCCATGCTGGGTTTTCTTGGCAAAGAGCTTATCTATGAAGCCAGCGTTGCCGCTCCCAGGGCCTATTGGTTTATTCTTTCCCTTGGTTTTATGACCAATGTGATCCTTGTGTTTCTTTCGCTTAGGCTTGCCATTGATATTTTCTGGGGTAAGGAGCCTGCCTATGCCAAAAAGCCGGCAGAACCTGCCCTACCATTAGTGCTTGGACCATTCTTTCTGGTGCTTGCAAGTTTTGTGCTGGGGCTTTTCCCGCATGCCATGGCCAACCCCCTTACCTCTAAAGCCATTACAGCTATCAGCCCCATGCACGATGCCATCGTACTCAAATTGTGGCATGGCTTTAACCTGGTGCTGGCGCTCAGCGCACTCACGTTGCTGAGTGGTTATCTGATATTCAGATCACGGCATACCTTGCTGCCTTCCATCGACAATGTAAATATCCGTTATTTCAGAAGAGAGTTCACCCGGGTGTTTTTTAATTTGCTGGATGGGTTTCTTGTATTTACCAAGCTTACAACCAAAACCCTGCAGCATGGCTATCATCGTTTTTACCTGATGACCCTGTTTGTGGTGGCTTCAGTGCTGGTTTGGGTAATGATCTGGAGAGCCGATCCCATAATGCTTGAACTGAATTTCTCTGACATGCCTCTTAACCTGGTTGCTGTGGTTGCGCTTATTATCGCTGCAACCTTCTCAGCCGTGGTATCCAATTCAAGGGTGGTGGCCCTGATCTCAATGGGAGTGATCGGGTTTGGTATTACCATTATTTTTATTGCCTACAGTGGAGTTGACCTTGCAATTACCATGATCATGGTCGAGACTCTGCTTGTTATCCTTGCAATGACAGTTGTGTACCATCTTCCCAAATACCAGAACTTTTCATCTACCGGGGCCCGCATGCGCGATACACTGGTGGCAACACTGGTGGGAGCCTTTTTTATGGTGCTGGTGCTGCAGGCGGGTACCTCATCCCTTGAAATGCCCATTTCCGAGTATTTTAAAGAGGCAAGTTATTCGCTGGCTTACGGAAGAAATATTGTGAATGTCATTCTTGTGGATTTCAGGGCACTGGACACCCTGGGAGAGATCACGGTAATCAGTATCGCTGCGCTGGGGATCTATTCAATGATAAAACTAAGCAAAAAATAATATCATAAAACATGGAATCAATCATCTTACAGATTGCCGCCCGGCACATGCGACCCCTGCTGATTGTTTTGTCGCTTGTGGTTTTGTACAGGGGGCATAATGAGCCCGGCGGAGGCTTTATTGGCGGACTGATGTTTGGTGCGGCCTACATCCTTTATGCGATGGCATTCGGGGTTGCCAAAACGCAAAAAAGCACCTTCTTCAACCCCATAAATCTAACGGCCCTGGGCCTGCTGGTTGCATTGATCAGTGGTATTCCTGCCCTCATGCTTGGTGATATTTTTATGACAGGCGAATGGGTTACATTTTTCAAGGATTCGGCCTTTGAGCTTAAGCTGGGTACTCCACTGATTTTTGATGTGGGAGTATATTTTGCCGTTGCCGGAATGCTTATGTTGGTAATGTTTTCATTAATGGAGGAATAAATATGCTTTTTTTACTTGCCATACTTGTGGGAGTTTTATACGGGGCAGCTGTTTACCTTTTGCTGCGACGGAATATTTTTAAACTGATCCTGGGATTGATCTTTCTGGGGCATGCCACCAACCTGCTTTTATTTGTTGCAGGTGGGCTTACTTCGGGCAGGCCGGCATTTTTAAGGGGGCTGCAGGGCGAAGCCGCAGGGATGTCTGATCCGCTTCCCCAGGCACTGATCCTTACAGCCATTGTGATAGGACTGGGAGTAACAGCATTTGCGCTTACCCTTGTTTACCGCTTCTATAAAGTAACCAAAACTGTTGATTTTGACCAACTCTCAGAAAACGAATAATTATGATACTGGTATTACCAATAATATTGCCTTTGCTTTTTATGGTGGTGTTGATGTTCACCCGCCAGTGGCTTGCTTTTCAGCAGGGGTTTAGCATTTTCGCGAGCATCATGCTTACATTTGTAAGCTTTCTTATTTTGATGGATGTTCAGCAAAACGGGATCCTGGCCATTCAACCCGGTTCATGGGATGCCCCCTTCGGGATTACTTTGGTGGCCGACCTGTTTTCTGCCATTATGATGCTTACCACCTCCTTTGTTGCCATCATCATCATGATCTATTCTCCAGGCTTTATTGATAAGGAAAGACAAACAGCAGGGTATTACCCCCTTGCCTTTGGTCTTCTGATGGGGGTGAATGGTGCATTTATCACCGGCGACCTGTTTAATATGTATGTGTGGTATGAGGTAATGCTTACCTCCTCTTTTGTGCTTATCGCCCTGGGAGGAAGTGCAGAGCAGCTCAAAGGCTCTATTAAATACGTGACCATCAACTTTGTGGCTTCCATATTCTTTGTTTCGGCCATAGGGATCTTATACGGGCAGGCCGGTACCCTGAACATGGCCGACCTGGCCAGTAAAATGCGTACCTGGGATGACAGCACTTATATTAACAGTGCACTGATGCTTTTCTTCATTGCATTCAGTGTGAAATCCGCCCTGGTGCCCTTCTTCTTCTGGTTGCCGGCATCCTACCATACTCCCCCGATTGCCATAACCGCCTTGTTTGCAGGGACTCTCACCAAGGTAGGTGTTTACACCATGTTCAGGTTTTACAGCCTGTTTGTGGTGTTTGATCAGCAGTTCTGGCAGATATTTATCCTTACCCTTGCCGGGCTTACCATGTTTATTGGTGTGCTCATGGCGGCTTCCCAATTCGATATCCGGAAGATCCTCTCTTTCCATATCATCAGCCAGGTGGGCTACATGGTCATGGGGTTGGGGATATTTACCGTGTCAGGGATTGCCGGGGCTATCTATTTTACGGTGCACAACATGCTTTCCAAAACCAACACTTTTCTTGCGGGAGGTTTGGTATATCAACGTTCGGGCAGTTATGACCTTAAATACCTGGGAGGGTTGTACAAGGCCAGTCCTTTTATTGCATTGCTGTTTTTTGTGCCGGCCATGTCGCTGGCCGGGATACCCCCGTTGCCAGGATTTTTTGGTAAGTTTTTCCTGATAAAAGGAGGATTCGAGGCACACCAGTACTTTATTACGGGAGTGGCAATCCTTACCGGCCTCTTTACCCTGTTTTCCATGGTAAAGATCTGGAACGAGGCATACTGGAAAAAAGAACCCGAAGGGGTAAAAACAGATATGAAAATTCACCCCTCTACTTCCATTGCAACCACATTGCTGGCTGTTGCTGTAATATTGCTGGGAGTGTTTGCCGGACCCGTTATTGATATATGCATGCAAGCTGGTGAACAGATCGTAAATCCCCAGATGTATATCAGTGCGGTGCTGGGAAAATAATGAGTGATCAAAGCTTTATACGTGGATATAAACACAAAATAAAATGAATAGTATGATGAAATTTCTGGTACGAGTATTCAGGGCAATTTTATTTATTCCTTATTATCTGAAAGAGCTTGTTTTGTCAAGCCTCTTTATTGCCTATGATATCATAACGCCCAAGGATCACATGAAACCCGGAATAGTTGAAGTGCCGGTAGATCTGAAATCCGATACGGCCATCATTGCCTTTGCCAATCTCATTTCCATGACCCCGGGAAGCCTTACCATGGATATGAGTCCTGACAAAAAGAAGATTTATATCCACGCGATGTACCTGCACGATAAACAGGAGTTTATTGATAAAATGAAAAATGAACTGGAGAATAAAATTCGCCAGATCTTTGATTAACTATAAAAATGCTTTATTCAGCAAGTAATCATCCTGAATCAGAAACCCAACAACCAACAATATGGAACTACAATTATCACCTGTACTGACTTTTGCTGTCTATTTCAGCTTTTTCAGCCTGACCATAAGTTTATTTATGGGGCTTTACAGGTTGCTTATAGGCCCCACTTTGCCCGACAGGATCGTGGTGATGGACCTGGTGGCTTCGTTGTCCATTGGGCTTATTGTTTTGTATATCATCGCCACCGGTCAAACCGTTTTTCTTAATGTAGCCGTAGCCATTGCCCTGCTGGTGTTCATGGGCAACGTAGCTTTTGCAAAATACTTAATCAGGAGGATCAAAAAATGACAGACTGGATCGCAGCATTTTTTCTTATTTCCGGCTCATTATTTATGCTGGTGGCAGCCATTGGGGTTATAAAACTGCAGGATGTTTATATGCGCATGCACGCCATTACCAAGGCGGCATCCCTGGGTGCTATTCTTATGCTTGCTGCAGTATCGCTGCTTTATGTGGAGTGGATCGTTTGGATTGAAGCTGTAATGGTGATCCTGTTCGTTATTATCACCGCGCCTATTGCTTCGCACATGATCGCCAAGGCAGCGCACAAAACCAATATGCCCAAAGGAGAAGGATATGTGATGGACGAACTGGAAGGCGTAGATAATGAAACCCTTGAAGAAAAGTAACCAGGCCGCAATTGCCGGAAATTCCGGATTGCCCTTGCTCAGGCCAGTTTGACCCAGCTAACCGAACGATCATAGGTGAACCCCAGTTTTTGAAGTAAACCAATGGATTGTTTGTTGGGTGGTTCCACGTTTACAAACACAGGCTTGTTTGCCTGCCTCTTGGCATGAACAAGTGATCGGAAAATTGATTCTCCTATACCTTTACCCCTGTACTCAGACAATACGTTAAGGAACCCCAGAGACCCGTCATCATGGGTCAATCCCCAGCCAATAAGGGTATCATTGATCCAGATGCCTGCCGAAATGTCTTTGGTAATGCGCTCGGAGATGTAGCTCTCATTAGTAAAATCCTTATAGGCAGAGTTCTGGTAGATATACCCTACATGCGATTGATCCAGTTGCCCGTTTACCCGGTCATCCAGATCAACGTTTGCGTCATCAGGAAGAAAGTACCTGTTTGTGAGGAGTTTCCACTCAATGCTGTGTGTTTGTGTCAGCTGGGGGATCATCCATTCTTCCACGTTGGCAAAGTAGAGTGATTCAAAATCAAATATTTCAAGCAAGGGGATCAGGTCATTGGATTCGGGTACGGAAAGATAGGCCCAGTTATAATCGCTGGTGCCACAAAGGATCATGGATTTATTATATACAATGTGCTTTTCAAGTGGATAGTTTTCAAAGAATCCGATCACTGGCAGGTTAAGTGTGGGATTGGTTTGAAGCTGATCCAGTATCTCTCGTTGCATAGATTTCTTTTTTGGCGAATAAAAATACGCACTTTAAGGATTGAATGCAAAAATTACTGAAAAAATCTTACAGGTTTTTGTCAATTACATCTGTTATGGTTTCGCATGCTTCCACAATCTGCGGTTCTGAAATAGTAAGGGGAGGGGCAATGCGCAGGCAATTCGGGGCAAACAGGAACCAGTCGGTTACAATTCCCTGTTCGATAAGCTGGTCGATAATGCGCTTGTTCTGCTCAAAACTTTCAAACTCCAGGGCCAGCAGAAGGCCTTTGCCCCTTATGGATCTTATGGCCGGGTGCTGCAGGTGCCCGCGAAACACCTTTTCTGATTTCTCTGCATGTTCCCATAATCTTCCGGTAATGATCACCTCGAGGTTTGCTTTGGCTGCTGCAGCACACACGGCGTTTCCACCAAAGGTGGTGATATGCCCCAGCACCGGATTGTGGGTAAGGGATTGCATGATCTGATTGGAAGCAATAAATGCACCAATGGGCATGCCCCCGCCCATTCCTTTGGCCAGGGTAAGAATGTCGGGCATAATGCCGTAATGCTCAAAAGCCCACAGCTTGCCGGTGCGTCCGCAGCCTGCCTGTATCTCATCCAGGATCAGCAGGGTGCCGGTCTGGTTGCATTTCGCTCTCAGTTTTTGAAAAAATGTGGGGCATGGCACTATCACTCCGGCTTCACCTTGAATGGTTTCCACGATTACACAGGCAGTTTTTTCGGATATTTGCTCCAGCTGCTCCTGGTTGTTGAATTCCAGGATCCGGATATGGGGTAGCAGGGGCCTGAATGCATTCTTCATCTGCTCATCGCCCATTACGCTAAGAGAGCCATGGGTGCTGCCATGGTATGCATTGCGGAAGGTAATGATCTCACTGCGGCCGGTAAACCGTTTGGCCAGCTTGAGGGCTCCTTCCACCGCTTCGCTGCCCGAGTTGACAAGGTAAACACTGTCCAGGTTTATCGGAAGGTTCTGGCACAGAAGGTTGGCCAGCTCTACCTGTGGGCCCTGGATAAACTCCCCATACACCATAAGGTGCATATGGGTCTGGGCCTGTTTTTGCACGGCGGCCACTACCCTGGGGTGGCAATGGCCCACGTTGCTCACCGAGATGCCCGAAATAAGATCGAGATACTGCCTGCCGTCGGGCCCGTACATGTAAACACCACTGGCCCGTTCAATCTCAATGGCCAGGGGAGCCTGCGATGTCTGCCCCATATGCCGGAAAAAAAGCTGGCGATTGTTCATAGTACTGATTTTGTTTGTGGTGCAAAATTAGGGAAATATTTGTTGTGTTTTTCCTGGCAGTGCCACTTCCGGTTAATCTCCGCCTGTGGTCAGACGACTTCCAGTTCGTCCGACCACTCCTCTATAACAATGATTT
>SLIL01000351.1 GCA_007135645.1 Bacteroidales bacterium | reverse complement strand
GCATTTCAGTAAGTTTAATAGCTTCAGCAGCTTCCCTGGCATCATGCACCCTCAGGATGCTGGCCCCTTTTTCCAGTGCAATGGTATTGAGAACGGTTGTACCATTGAGTGCACCTGCAGGTTGTGTGTTAAGCACCTTATTGATCATCGACTTACGGGAGATGCCCGCCAGTAAGGGCAGTTCAAACAGTTTGAAATAATCCAGCTGGTTCAGGATACGGTAATTATCTTCAAGGCTCTTTCCAAACCCGAATCCGGGATCCAGAATAATGTCGTGTACGCCCATTTGTCGTAGCTGAAAGATCTTCTCCGCGAAATATGCTGCGATCTCCTTAACCACATCATCATAGGTGGGGTTTTGCTGCATGTTTTCAGGTTTGCCTTTAATGTGCATCATCACGTAAGGCACCCTGAGTTCGGCAATGGTTGCAAACATCAAAGGGTCAAATGTGCCGGCAGAGATATCGTTGATCATATGGGCGCCGTTTTCAATGGCCTCCCTTGCTACTGTTGCATTGTAAGTGTCAATGGAGAGGATGGCCTGCGGGAATTCTTTAAGCAGCAGTTCAAGTGCGGGCATGAGCCGTCTGCGCTCGGCAGCCGCGGAAATGAGCGGTGCCCCCGGCCTGGTGGAAGCAGCGCCCAGATCAAGTATGGTGGCCCCTTCATCCAGTAACCTGCCGGCCAGCTTAATGATATCCCACGAACTGCGGTGCTTTCCGCCATCATAAAATGAATCAGGCCCAAGATTTATGATCCCCATTACCAGGGGTGAGGATAAATTTATAATTTTGCCCCTGCAATTGAGCGTGCTTTTTGTTTCAAAAAACGTATCTTGCAATATCATTTTTAATTCGGGTCTACTTTAAATGCTAACTTCACTTTACTTTGATGAGCCAGGAAGAAAAAACCAATCAGCAATTTGAGCAAATTAAGGAAATTTGCCTGGAAATTTTTACCAAAAAAATGCAGGACTATGGCAGTGCCTGGCGTATTTTGAGAGCTTCTTCCCTCACTGATCAGATATTTATCAAAGCCCAGCGTATCCGCTCAATACAGGACAAAGGTACACAAAAAATTGATGAAGGTATTAAGCCTGAATTTATAGGTATCGTAAACTATTCTGTTATGGCACTTGTGCAACTGGAACTGGGGCATGCTTCCCAGCCCGATCTTTCGGCTGATAAGGCAAAAAGTAAGTACATTCATTACTATGACATGGCCCGCAAACTAATGCAGGACAAGAACCATGATTATGGTGAGGCGTGGCGCGAGATGCGTATATCCAGCCTGGCCGATATAATTCTGATGAAATTGCTGAGAATCAAACAGATTGAGGATAATCAGGGCAAAACCACCATTTCCGAAGGTATTGATGCCAACTATTTCGATATTATCAATTATGCGGTTTTTGCTCTCATTAAACTGGAGCTTGAATAACTTTTGCAGCAGACATAGGTTTCTTTTCGCCCTTCTGCACCCACAAAAGAGTAAACAAACATGCTGAAATTCATTGCAAAAAGAACTGGTTATGGATTCCTGGTTTTACTGGGGGTAATTACTGTTGTGTTCTTTTTGTTCAATGTGTTGCCTGGTGATCCGGCCCGAATGATGCTTGGTCAGCGGGCTGATATTGCTTCGGTGCAGGCGATTCAGAAAGAGCTGGGGCTTGACAGGCCCATGCATGTGCGTTTTATCAATTACGTAAACGACCTATCGCCCGTTTCGCTCCACAAGCATGAACAGCCGGAGAGTTTCTTTTACCTTGACGATGAAAAGTATAATTATCAAAGGATTCTGAAACTGGGGGGAATAAGCCTGGTGGCAAAAACACCCTATCTGGGGCGCTCATACCAGAGCAACCGGCCGGTAACAAGCATCCTGGCTGCTGCCTTTCCCAATACCCTGCTGCTTGCATTCGTTGCCATTGGTTTTGCCATGGTAGCGGGCATCATCCTGGGGATCATCTCGGCCATAAAAAACAATACCTTGTTTTCCAAAGCCATCCTGGTCTTTTCGGTCTCAGGGATGTCGCTTCCTTCATTTTTTGCAGCGATCATTATTGCCTGGGTTTTCGCATTTGTACTGGGAGATCTTACCGGGCTCAATATGACCGGGAGCTTTTACGAAGTGGATGATTTTGGCAGGGGAGAATACATACAGTGGAAAAACCTGATCCTGCCTGCTCTTACCCTGGGCATCAGACCCCTGGCCATTGTTACAGAACTTACCCGCAGCTCGTTGATCAAAGTCCTGTCGCAGGATTATATCCGCACAGCCAAAGCCAAAGGGCTATCCTTTTACAGGGTTATCACCCGCCATGCCCTGAAAAATGCCATGAACCCGGTTATTACTGCCGTTTCGGGATGGTTTGCATCGCTTATGGCCGGTGCAGTGTTTGTTGAATATGTGTTCGACTGGAAAGGAATAGGGGTTGTAATTGTTGATTCACTTGAAACCTATGACTTCCCACTGGTCATGGGAGCAGTACTGCTTATATCGGTAATGCTGGTGTTTATCAACATTGCTGTGGATATCCTTTACGGTTTGCTTGATCCCCGGGTACGGTTGCAATAAAACACCAAAACCGGGTTGTTTCCCCAGTCAAAAATCCATAAATTTACCTAAGAAATACCGTTGATGTTTTATTACTTTTGCATGGTAATACTCAGGGATAAAGAATATGAGATTCCCTGGAAAAATACAATACCCCCCAGCCCTTGAAAGGGGGAGTTCGCAATAAATTAAAATTGTGCGAGTTAGGAAGGTATGTGTTTTGATTGCATGATAAAGGCCATTCGGAATGGGCCCGAAGATTTGAATTAGTTCCCGGGCTTAGTGTTTGGTGTCTGATTGCGGCCATTAGAAATCAACAAAATATGTCCCTACACGACTGAATCACTAAACAATCATCTATATTAAATACAAACAAACAATTATTTTAAAACCCGTAACCCAAAAAAAATGAGAAAGAAAATTGTAGCAGGAAACTGGAAGATGAATCTGAGCCTTACCGAAGGTCTTGAACTTGGCGCAGCCATTGCCGGATTTGTAAAAAACAATCCTTTGGATAACCTCAATGGCCAGCCCGATGTGATCATGTTTACCCCTTCAGTATACCTTGTACCCGTAACAGAAAAAGTTGCCGGAACTCCAAAACTATCCACTGGTGCCCAGAATTGCCACACTGAGCTGAAGGGAGCCTATACCGGCGAGACCTCTGTAAAGATGATCCAGTCAGCAGGGGTAATCAATGTGCTGGTTGGGCATTCTGAGAGAAGATCCTACTTTGGTGAAACCAACGAGGTACTGGCAAAAAAAGTGGAAATTGCACTTGCCAATGGTGTAACACCCATGTATTGCTGTGGAGAGGTTCTGGATGAGCGTAATGCAGGCAATCATTTTGATGTGGTTAAGGAACAGATTGAAACAGGTCTTTTCTGGCTTTCAGAAGAAGAATTTGCAAAAACAATTATTGCTTATGAACCTGTATGGGCTATTGGTACCGGAGTAACAGCCTCGCCAGAGCAGGCGCAGGAAATGCATGCCTATATCCGCAAGCTCATCAGCGAAAAATACAACCCCACGGTTGCTGAGAATTATACCATTCTTTACGGTGGCTCCTGCAATGCAAAAAATGCAGCCGAATTGTTTGCCAATAAGGATGTGGACGGAGGACTCATTGGAGGCGCCTCCCTTCAGGCAGAAGATTTCTGTAAAATTATTCAGTCATTTTAATAATGAATACTACCGATTACATTCAGGTTACGGCTATTGTTAATCCACCACAACCATGGTCAGACCTGCTTATTGCTGAACTGGCAGAAATAGGCTTTGAAAGCTTTGAGGAAAACCTCAGAGGTTTCAAAGCCTTTATCCCTTCTGACCAGTTTGATGAGGAAAAGCTCAACGGGGTTACTCTGGCCGAAGCTGAAGTGAGTGAAGTTGAGTTCTCGTTTTCTGTTGAAACCATTAGCAGCCGCAACTGGAATGAAGAATGGGAAAGTAACTTTGAGCCGGTTGATGTGGAAGGGAAGTGCTATATCAGGGCCCCGTTCCATGCTTCAAAGGAGAATTATCCCTACCAGATTGTAATAGAGCCCAAAATGTCTTTTGGTACCGGACATCATGAAACCACCACCCTCATGGTGCAGTGGATGCTGGAGACAGATTTCAGCGGAAAATCGGTGCTGGATATGGGTTGCGGAACAGGTATACTGGCCATTCTTGCCTCCATGATGGGGGCCAACCCGGTAACTGCCATTGATAATTATCCCTGGGCGTGGGAAAATACGCTTGAGAATATCCAGGCCAATGAAACTGAGAATGTAAAGGCTTTTCTGGGTGATGCTTCATTGCTGGGTGATGAAATGTATGATATCATCCTGGCTAATATCACCAAGAATGTGCTGAAAGAAGACCTGAATAATTATGCATCGGTACTCAAGGATAACGGACTTCTGTTTATCAGTGGGTTTTTTAAGGAAGATGTGGAAGAGCTGAAGGAAGTGGCGCAAAATTATGGCCTTAAGGAAACCGGTTGCAAAACCAAAAAGGAGTGGGCAGGTGTAAGGTTCATTAAGTCAGTCAATTAGGGTCTTTTGAAAAACTTCTGCAGCAGGCCCTGATTAGTAGTATAAAATTGTTGCACCACTAAATTTTTTTGAATATGCTGTACTGTAAAAACTATCTTTCACTTTTTATAAGAAAAACCGGATGGCTAAGCCTGCTGGTTTTGCTTTTATCCACTGCAGCATATTCGCAAAGAGTTGAATTCACCAGGGACAACGACGAGGAGTTTCTGGAGCAACTGAATTATCTTACCAATGGTCTCGAGCGGCAGGTCCGTAATGAAGCACAGTTGGTCATTGACAGTTTTTCTGTGTTGTGGCAGTCGGAGTTTATGACTACTGTAAAAAAGGAAATGGTTTTCGAAACTCTGGATGCCATGCAAAACCTGCGCCTTCGCCCATGGCCTGAGCAGGCGGTTTATTTTCAGTCGGTCATCGGGGTGGCAAAAACAGAGAATGCTGCTACCAATTTCGAAGCCTGGCACCAGAGTTTTCAATCATTACTTACCCTGCAAACGCAGCGGAGACTGACCCGGCATTGGGAACTTGGTGTGCTTTTATTCAGGGAAAACGTGATCTATGCATCCAACGTGGTGAAATGGGTGCTTCGCCATAACAATTATTCTCTTTCTTTTGATGATGGGCAGGCTTTGATCATTATTGAACCTGGAGATCTGGTTTGCTATGCTCAGGATGACAGCACGGTGATCTACAATACCCGTGGTCAGATGCACATGGCCGAAGAAAAGTTCATTGGCCGGGGCGGCAGGATAACCTGGGAAAGAGCAGGACTGGATCCGGGAGTCGTTTATGCTGATCTGGCCCACTTTGAGATCAATCTTCCGGCGGCTCGCTGGCAGGCCGATTCGGTAACCTTTTCTAACCGCAATTATTTTCAGCAACCCATTATGGGCAGGCTTACTGAGCGTATTATTGCTGAGGTAAACAACGAAACTACCCGGTATCCCAGGTTTGAGTCATACCAGGCGGTGCATGAGATCAATAATCTGTTTGAAGGGATCAACTACAAAGGGGGCTTTACCATGACCGGGGGCAGGGTGCTGGGATCCAGTACCCGCGATGGTGATGCCGAAATAAGCTTTTACCGGTCTGACTCCCTGTTTATTACTGCCAGAAGTCGTAGCTTCAGTATACACCAGGACCGGATAGTTACCCAAAGGGCCGCTGTGAGTATTTACCTGTCAGGGGATTCTATTTACCATCCTAACGTGAATATGCGGTACCTTGACAAAAGCAGGGAGTTTTCGCTCCTGCGAGATGACAAAGGGTACTCCAAGGCCCCTTTCAGCAACTCCTTTCATCGCCTGGATATGTATTGCGAAGCCATTTACTGGAACATCGATACCTATGATGTGGAAATGCGTATGATCAGGAGCATCAGTGAAACAGGTCAGGCAGTTTTTGAGTCACAGGATTTTTTCTCACATATGCGATACATGCGGATGCAGGGAATGTCGCAGCTGCACCCTCTGATCAGACTGCGCAACTTTGCCAGGGAATACAATTCCAATACCTTCCCTATACAGGAATATGCCCGTTATATACGGGGTGATGTTGCCAGTGTAAGATCGCAAATGATCACTTTTTCGCAGCATGGGTTTGTAGCGTTCAATCAGGATGATGAGACCGTTACGCTTGGCGACAAAGTTTTTCATTACATTGCATCCTACGCAGGCAGAAGCGACTTTGATGTTATTCAGATTCACTCCGAGGCGCCTGTAAATGCAAGGCTCAACATGAATAACTTCGACCTGCACCTTTTTGGAGTAGAGCGGATCCCGCTCAGCGACCAGAAGAATGTGGTACTTCATCCCACCAATAGGGAGATCATCATGAAGAAAAATCGTGATATTTATTTTGATGGTCGAATAGAGTCGGGTTTGTTTGATTTTTATGGGCAGGAGTTTTTCTTTGACTACGACATGTTTAAGATTGATTTGCTGCAAACAGACTCCATGAGCTTCAGGGTTCGCTCCTTTGAGCCCGACAGCCGGGGTCGATACTCGGAAGTAAGGGTAAAAACCGTACTGGAGGGGATAAACGGAGAGCTGCTGGTGGATCATCCGCGCAATAAATCGGGGCAAATGCCTTACCCACGATTCCCCATTTTCAACTCCAACAATGAGTCTTTTGTGTATTACGACCGCGATGATGTGCAAGAAGGTGTATACCGTCGGGAGGATGTGTACTTCAGATTGATCCCTTTCTCCATTGACAGCCTTGATAATGCCACCACCGATAACATTGCCTTTGACGGGGTATTTATTTCAACAGGTATATTCCCCGACTTTTATGATTACCTCACCGTGCAACCGGATTATTCCCTGGGGTTTAACACCCAGACACCTGAAGACGGATACACTGTGTATGGAGGAAAGGCTGTTTACAAGGGACCCATAGACATGAGTTATGAAGGATTGAGAGCAGACGGGCAGCTGGAGTATCTCAATGCAACTATACATGCCAACACCATGTTGATGTTTCCCGACTCAGCCAGGGCGCACATAAATACCTTTAACCTGGCAGCACAGGATTTGCCGGTTGAGTATCCTGATGTAAAAGCAAGGGACGTTAACATGCTGTTTCTACCCCACCAGGACGATATGAACATTGCATCCACTACCCGCCCCATCGAGATATTTGAAGGTCTTGCATCCCTGAAAGGTTCCATAGGTCTTACCCCCGAAGGGCTAAGCGGAAAAGGATCCCTTGAATTCTTTGGCGGGCAGATGCTATCTGATAATTTTGACTTTAAGTTCAATGACTTCCAGTCTGAAAGAAGTGATCTGACGTTGCTGGCTTCTGACGGGCAATCACCGGCAGTAAAGGTTCTCAACTACAGCTCCGAGGTGAGCATTGCTGATCGAAAAGCCGAGCTGAGAACCATTGAGGATGGGGATTCAAAACTTGATTTTGTGATGAACAGGTTCAATGGATTTGGGTTTGATATGGACTGGGATATGGAAGAGGGGCGGCTTCAGCTCTCCAATACATTGAGCAGTGAAATTGCACAACTCGGTGAACTGGCTCCTGAGGACTGGATTGATTATAATTTCTCGGGTCATGAACTGGTGTCAACACATACAGCCCAGGATGGACTAAGTTTCTATGCCGGAACAGCCGAATACAACCTGGCAGATAACGTGATCGATGCCAGCGGGGTAAAGATCATTAAGGTTGCCGACGCAGCCATTTATCCCTACCAGGAAAAAGTGCAGATACTGGAAAGGGCTGAAATAAGCAGGCTTGAAAATTCCAGTGTTATTGCCAATACAACTACCTTGCTGCATCGGTTTTATGATGCTGACCTGAGCATCACTTCTCGCTGGAACTACTCCGGGTCAGGGTTGTACGATTACGAGGATGTGGCCGGTAACATTCAGACCATCCAGTTTGAATCCATAGCTGTAGACAGGGCTTATCGTACCACCATTGCAAGGGCTGAAATTGAAGAAGAACAGGATTTTAACATCAGCCCCCGTTTTGCATACAAGGGAGCGGTAGATCTGAAAGCAGAAAATCCAAACTTTTTCTATAACGGGGCTACCCGGATGTTTGTAGATTGCCCTCTGTACAACCCCAACTGGTTCAGGTTTGAAGCTGAGATTCAGAAAGACCAGATCTTTATTCCCATTGCCGAAGACCTGCGCAACGATGCCAATGGGCGGATACAAACCTCAATGATGCTGGCAGGTGACTCGGTGCATATTTATCCTGCTGTTTTCGACAGGCAGAAACATTATTCTGATCTGGCAATGATAAACACAACCGGTTATCTGACTTACAACAATGATCTCAGGCAATACCAGATCAGTACCATGGAGAAACTCAGGGATCTTACCTTGCCCGACAATATCATCTCCATTAATCCCCATACCTGTATTGTGGAAGGACACGGCGATATTACCCTGAGCGAGGGGCTGGGGCAGTTTACAATGGTTAATTACGGCCGTATTACACATGATCTGCATCAGAATGAGCTGGAGCTGGATATCGTAATGGGACTTGACTTCTTCTTCCTTAACCAGGCTCTGGGAATGGTAGAAAGCAATATCAGAGAGTCCGAACACACCGATTCACTGAATATTAACAGGTTTAAGTATGTAAGTTTCCTGCAAAAGAAAACCAACAGGGAAACTTCCCAGAGACTGATTGCAGAATTCCTTGAAGATGGTGCCTTCAGGCGGTTCCCCCCTGAGCTTAACCATGGATTCTTTTTTGCCGACCTCAGAATGAAATGGGATCAGGCCACTCAAACCTTCCATACCACCAGACCTTTGGGCCTGGGCAATATGGAAAGATTTCCCATTAATATGTATGTGGATGGATTCATCGAACTGAGAAAACAACGTGGCAATGATGTATTTAACATGATCCTGATGCCGGGAGGACTGCCGGATGAAGGGCTGGGGCTTAACTGGTTCTTCTTTACCTACTCAGGAGGAATAATGCAAACCATCGCATCAAGTAATGATTATAACGATATGATAAGAAATGTAAACCCCAGAAGAAGACGTATGGATGTGGAAAGGGGAGAAGAACCCTTTACGTATATGCTGTCTTCTGACAGACGACCCATTGATTTTGTCAGGTCAATGAGGTTGTTGAACCGGGCGGGGTTGTAAAGCAAATGAAGAAAAACCCAAAACCATAATAACAAAACCCAATACAATGAAGCTGGAGATTTACGAGATTGCAGCGCTGGCCCTCGCATATTTACTGGGCTCCATACCTACCTCGGTATGGTTTGGAAAGATTTTTTACAAGATTGACCTGCGCGACTATGGTAGTGGAAACGCAGGAGCAACCAATGCCCTCAGGGTATTTGGCAATCGCGCCGGTGCCATCGTGTTGCTGCTGGATGCACTCAAAGGCTTTGGGGCAGTGTACCTGAGTCGCTTTTTTATGGATTCTTTTACGAGCGAAAACTATTTCGTAATATATCAGCTGCTTTTAGGTTCTATGGCACTTATAGGGCATGTATTCCCTCTCTTTGCCGGATTCAGGGGAGGTAAAGGGATTGCCACCCTGGTTGGGATCGCGGTGGCCATTTTCCCTGGAGCGGTATTGATCTGTCTGGTGGTTTTTCTGGCATTTTTCCTCCCAACCCGCTATGTCTCTCTGGGATCCATGACGGCAGCAATAGCTTTCCCCATCACCGTGATCTTTGTTTTGCAGAGCAATATCCCCGCAGAGATAATCTTTTCTATTGCGGTGGCAGTCTTTGTCCCGCTCACCCACACCAAAAACATCAAACGATTGTTGAAAGGGGAAGAAAATAAACTGCTTTTCAAAAAAAGAGGGCTTGCAGACGAGGTAAAAAAGTAACTTTTGTAACTTTGTCATGGAAATAGTTATCTTTTTACTTTACCATGAACAGAGAAAAGCCTGATATATCATCGTTTGAAGATACTTTAAATACAAAAGTACACGATCTTGTTGTGCATAACGATGATTTTAATACCTTTGATTTTGTAATCCAAACGCTCATCGAAGTATGCAAGCATAAGCCCGAACAGGCTGAGCAATGCACCATGATCATCCATTACAAGGGCAAATGTGCCGTAAAATCAGGAGACTACAGCACACTGGAGCCTATGTACCGGGAAATTCTGAACCGGGGAATAACGGCAACCATTGAATAATGATACTCCTTTGGGGCTATCATCATTTGCCCGCTGATGAACCAGGTGCGGCTATTTTTAGTTGTAATGAAGCAAATGGATCTACAGATCTTTTAATCAGGTTTAACTAAACAAAAACACAATGGGCTGGTTGGTAATTGTAACATTAATTGTTGTAGGGTTGATCTTTCTTTTGCTCGAAATACTGGTGGTTCCCGGAACTACCGTGGTTGGTGTTGTTGGAGCTGCCATGATGGGCTTCGCTATTTTTTCAGCATACAATGATCATGGTTCGGCGGCAGGTACCTACACTCTGGCCGGCACACTTGTGCTTACTATTTCGGCTCTTGCCCTGGCGTTAAAGAGTAATACCTGGAAAAAAGCAATGCTGGGCTCAGAAGTTTCCGGAAAGGTAAATATCTTTGAAGCCGAAAGAGTAAAGCCCGGCGATGAAGGAATTGCCATAACAAGGCTTAACCCCATGGGAAAAGCCCTCATTAATGAGGAATACTATGAGGTCACATCAAAAGATAACCTTATCAGTCAGAATACAGAAATTGTAGTAACAAAAGTAGATGGAAATAAAATCATTGTTAAATCAAAATCAGAATAGAAAATGGATGCAAACATTGGAGTGATCATTGCCATAGCGGTAGTTAGTATTTTAGGTCTATGGATCATTTTTTACTTTATCCCTGTGGGGTTGTGGTTCTCGGCACTTGTATCGGGTGTGAGGATCAGCCTGTTACAGCTGGTGCTGATGCGCTGGCGTAAAATTCCTCCCGCGGTAATTGTAAATAATCTTATTTCGGCGACCAAGGCAGGCCTCAGGCTGAACAGGGACGACCTTGAAGCCCACTACCTGGCCGGTGGACGTGTAAAGGCTGTTGTGAACGCGCTCATCAGTGCCGACAAGGCCAACATTAACCTGGATTTTAAAACAGCTACAGCCATTGACCTTGCAGGTCGCGATGTACTGGAAGCGGTACAAATGTCGGTAAAACCCAAGGTTATCAATACTCCTCCGGTAGCTGCGGTAGCAAAAGATGGTATCCAGCTTATCGCCAAAGCAAGGGTTACCCTTCGTGCCAACATCAAGCAGCTGGTTGGAGGTGCCGGTGAAGAAACCATTCTTGCCCGTGTAGGTGAAGGGATTGTTACTTCCATTGGTTCGGCAACAAACCACAAACAGGTTCTTGAAAATCCTGACAGCATATCTAAAGTGGTTCTTTCAAAAGGGCTTGACTCCGGAACGGCTTACGAGATCCTTTCCATTGACATTGCCGACATTGATGTGGGTAAAAATATTGGTGCGATGCTGCAGATCGACCAGGCCAATGCCGATAAAAACATCGCACAGGCCAAAGCCGAGGAAAGAAGGGCTATGGCGGTTGCTGCTGAGCAGGAGATGAAAGCCAAGGCTCAGGAAGCTCGCGCCAAGGTTATCGAGGCAGAAGCAGAAATTCCAAAGGCCATTTCTGAATCCTTCCGCAGCGGAAACCTGGGGATCATGGATTACTACAGGATGGAAAATATCAAAGCCGACACTACCATGAGAGACAATATTACCAAGTCTCAGACTGGCCAGAGCAAAGGTAAATCCAACGACCAGACCAAAAAATAGGTGAACGGTCATTCCTTATAACAAACACCCCGGCATGGATTTAAACACCTTGCCGGGGTGTGGTTTTTGGATGCAGTACCTCAGCATTAAACATTGTTAAATACCTGCTGTTGTTTAATAAGCAGCTTTTCTGCAGGTAATTTTCCTTCAATTTCACGTTATCTTTGTGGGCTTTGTCAGCCCCGGTTCAATGATTGTAAACAATAGAAAAACCTGGTTTTGAACGTAAACTTCATACTTGATTACCCCTGGTGGTTTGTGGTGTTTTGCTTTGCAACAGGCGCCATAGCTGCAGCTGTACTCTACTACAGGAATACCTCAGCAGATTTTTCCCCCTGGCAAAAGGCATTGCTTTCATTTGCACGGTTTGTAGTGGTGACCGTGGTGGCATTTTTGCTGCTGGCACCCCTTCTCGAGATGCAGATTACCAGCAGGCAGGAACCTGTAATCCTTATTTATCAGGATAATACCGGTTCTTTGACCACCACGCGCGATGCGGCTTTTACCCGTGATGCCTGGCCTGATATGCTTCAGGACTTTACCACCAGCATGGGAAACCATTTTACGGTAAATTCATACCTTTTTGGTGAGCAGGTGAGAGCGGCAGATACCCTCGATTTTCAGGACCGCATAACCGATATGGCCGGGATCTTCACCTCGCTGGATGTGCTTTACAGCAACCGCAATGTGGGGGCTGTGATCATTGCCAGCGACGGGATCTACAACCGGGGACAGAACCCTGTTTTCAAAGCATCAGGGCTGATGTTTCCAATTTATACCATTGCCATGGGTGATACCGTTCCTCAACGTGATCTCCTGATCAATCAGCTTAGGCACAACCGCATTACCTATCTCAACAACATCTTCCCGCTCGAAATAACGGTAGAAGCCAGGCAGGCTGCAGGGCAACGCACCAGGGTAAGGGTTTTTCATGAAGGGCAGGTGGTTTATGAACAACCCATTGTTATCAATTCTGACAATTATTTCGAGACCATCACCGCAGAGCTCATTGCCGAAGAGGTGGGGATCAAAAGATACCGTGTTGAGCTGGATGCCATAGAAGAAGAAATTACCCTCGAAAACAACCAGAGAGACTTCTTTATTGAAGTCATTGACAGTCGCCAGAAAGTACTGATCCTCTCGGCAGGCCCACACCCCGATGTGGGAGCCTTGAAACAAGCCCTTGACGACAATGAGAACTATGAAGCAGAGGTGTTTCTGATTGACGATTTTAACCAGGATATCAGGGATTTCGACATCCTGGTCTTTCACCAGCTTCCTTCACCAAGGGCCAATCTGGCCAGGATCGTGAGCCAGGCCAACCAGGCCGGGATACCTCAATTATACATCCTTGGTGCGCAGAGCAATATCAGTGCATTTAACCGCTTGCAAACCGGGGTGCAGGTCAACATCCGATCAGCAGGTTTTACTGACAGTCGTGGTGTTCCTGCCAGCGACTTTACCCTGTTTCAGCTAACCCCCGAAACCATGGAGTTGATGCCGTTGTTTCCTCCATTGCAGGCTCCCTTTGCCACGTTTTCCCTGTCGCCCGGCACACAGGTGCTGGCACATCAGCGCATTGGCACTGTTACCACCGATTACCCCCTGATCACCCTAACCCAGTCGGGAGAGCGAAAAACGGGGATGATTGCAGGGGAGGGGCTCTGGCGCTGGCGGTTGAATAATTTTGCACGAAACAACAATCATGAGGCCTTCAATGAACTCATATCGCGTATGATCCAGTTTCTCTCCGTGGCAGAAGACAGAAGCTTTTTTCGCATCACAACAGAAAGTTTCCTCTATGAAAACGAGCCTGCCATTTTTGATGCAGAATTGTATAATCCCAGTTATGAGCTGGTCAATACCCCCGACGTGGAAATGATCATAACCAATGAAGAAGGGGTTGAGTTTACCTACCTCTTTGGTCGTACCGGCAATGGGTATCGATTGAATGCGGGTGTTTTTCCGGTGGGAGAGTACACCTATCTTGCGCGCACGCAACTGGGAGCTGAAGAGCATACCGCAGAGGGCATTTTTACGGTATCGCCCCTGAACATCGAGAATATCAATACCGTTGCTAACCACCAGCTGCTGTATCAACTTGCTGAGAACACGGGAGGAAAAATGTTTTTTCCCTACCAGCTGGATGACTTGTTGGATGAGATTATCGCAAGGGATGATATCCGCCCCGTTTTGTATGCACAGAATCAGTATGAAGATATTGTGAATCTCAGATGGATCTTCTTTTTGCTGTTATTCCTGCTGACGCTGGAGTGGTTCATAAGGAAATATACAGGCAGCTATTGAGGAAATTCCCGGGAGCATATTGTATCGTTGAGTGTTAACACTTTAGTGGAATCAGGAAAAAAATATGGAACAAACGCTGTTTATCATTATCATTGCCATCATTATTTTTGATTTTATCCTTGACCGGGTAATGGATTACCTCAATGCCAGCCGGTGGAGCAATATATTGCCCAATGAGCTGAAAGGGATCTATGATGAGGACAAATACCGCAAATCACAGGACTATCAGAGAGACAATATGCGCCTGGGGCTGCTTACTTCTTCCCTCAGTTTTGTGCTGATCATTGCTTTTCTTTTGCTGGGTGGTTTTGGCTGGCTGGATGGTATGGTAAGGCAATTTACCGAACACCCCATTCTGATGGCCCTGTTGTTTTTTGGAATTATCGGGCTGGCCTCCGATGTATTGTCCACTCCATTTGATGTGTACGATACATTCGTGATCGAAGAAAAATATGGGTTCAATAAAACCACCCCCAAAACCTACGTTCTTGATAAGCTTAAGGGCTGGATGCTGGGACTTTTGCTGGGAGGGGGTATCCTTTCCCTGTTTGTATGGTTTTACAATGTGGCCGGCAATCTGTTCTGGCTGTATGCCTGGATCTTCCTTACGGGTTTTTCGGTATTTATGGCCATGTTTTACAATACGCTAATTGTGCCCCTTTTCAACAAGCAAACACCCCTGGAGGAAGGGGAATTGCGTGATGCCATTGAGGAATTTGCGCGTGGAGCTGGATTTAAACTCGACAATATTTTCGTGATAGACGGCTCCAAGCGCAGCAGCAAGGCCAATGCTTATTTCAGTGGCCTGGGCCCTAAAAAAAGGATTGTTTTGTTTGACACCCTGATAAAAGAACACACCACCGAAGAGCTCGTGGCCGTATTGGCTCATGAAATCGGTCACTACAAGAAAAGGCATATTGTTAAGGGAATGGTGATTTCGGCCTTGCACAGCGGTGTGATGCTTTATCTGCTGGGGCTTTTCATCAACCGTCCTGAATTGTCTCTTGCCCTTGGTGTGGAGCAACCCAGTTTTCACATCGGGATCATTGCCTTTGGTTTATTGTACTCACCCATCAGCACCTTGCTGGGCATTGCAGGCAATGTAATGTCGCGCAGGCACGAATACCAGGCCGATGCGTTTGCTGCAACAAAATACAACCCCGAACCATTGAAGGCGGCATTAAAGAAACTTTCTGTAAACAACCTGAGTAATCTGCGGCCTCACCCATTCAATGTTTTTGTAGGATATTCACATCCGCCGCTGCTGAAAAGGCTGGAGCATCTGGAGGGATTCAGAAAATAATGAACCATTACTGGTAAAAAAACAAGTCAAGAGAACGGAGGATTAATCTTATTGATCCTTTGAAAAAATCAATTTTCTTTTAAGATAATCTCTTCAATCTCACGAAGAACAGATAATATGTCTGGCTCATTGGAGGGAATCACAGAGATAGGAGTATGTTTGTGATGTGGAAATGATTCTATATCGGGATGGTGTTTTGCATTGTCATATCGAAAAAACAATTGTCCCGATGAACTCATATAGTGATATCTGTATTTTATTTTACCTGGCAAATTAGTATTCCTTACTTCACCAAATTCAAGAATACTGTTATCCAGAAAAACTAATCGCCCACTTATAAAACCTTTCTCTTTGCTGAAAATTTTCTCTGTGAACCGAAAGTCTTCAATAACATGATCAAAACTATGAATTGTATCGCGAATACCTGTAAAATAGTCAACGATCATTTTAACCTTTTAAGTTTCTCCTTGCTATCTTTCTGCATTTCGTAGATGCCTGCCCATATTAATAAATCGCTTTCATCACCCATTAGGCCCTTTTCAAACTTTTCATAAAACTCTGTGCTCGCTAATTTGTATTTCTTTTCAAAATTGTCAAGCTCTATTTGCATTCGAGCAATTTCACGTGTAAGTTTATTTTTGTGAAAGCTGATAAATTCTTCAAAAAGCATCTCCTTACTGCCAAAAGCCTTAAAATAAGAATTCATTTTACTGGCAGTATCAGGCTTTAGATCTATTGTTATTTTAGACATGGCTATGCAGTTTTTATTGGAATACAAATTTAGGTAAAAAAGAAATCTGCTCTTTAACTATAATAAACTATCAAACTTTCAATATATTTTGGCTAATTGAACCTTCCAAAAACGCTACCTTTACAACCTTTACCAATCTGGTTTATTCCG
>SLIL01000007.1 GCA_007135645.1 Bacteroidales bacterium | reverse complement strand
CTGGGCTTTTTGTTGGATGTTCCTGTTTTTGCAGTGGTTTCCATTTTAGGGGTCATGCTGATGCTTGCGTTCTATCCAATTGGAAAGAAACTTTCCGTTTATACAGGAGTAGGTGCTTTTTTCATTTTTCATCTGTTTCATTTACCGGTTCTGTACTTTTTTATTCTTACTTATACTCCTTTGGATCGGTTGGTATTTGCCCATAGTTTGCAGGAAATCACCACGACCATTAGCACTGCCGGAATAAATTATGCCAGTGTGATCTTTTTGTTGATCGCTTTTTCTTCAATTTTCTGGATTTTAGCCTTTGTAATCTTATCCTTAAAACCTGGTCTCCGGTTTGCAAAGTACTTTTCGATAGGAATACTTTTCTGGTTGGTTGCCGGGCTTTTATTAAGATTTGACTTTAAAGACCAACAAGATTACAGAAGGCAAATGATACACAAACACAAATCTGCTCATTTTTATAGCGACCTTTTGGCCTATTTCAAAGGGGGAGATAGTAATCCTTTCGCAGCATTATCAATGGTTGAGCAGGTGAAAAAATACCAGCAGCTTTTCAATCATCATAAGTATGCTTCTGATCAATATCCTTTTCTGGTATACCGGCCCAAAAACAATCCGTTGGGCAGGTACTTTCCCGTTAGTGAACGCCCCCCATCCATTGTAATGATCATTGTGGAAGGTTTGGGCAATGATTTTATCGATTCCCGTGAGCCCCTTAGTTTGATGCCCTTTCTGTATAGCCTGAAAGAAAAAAGCTTATACTGGGATCATTTTCTGGGTACAGGAGAAAGGTCCTATGCGGTTTTGCCTTCAATGATTGGTTCCTTACCCCATGGCGAGATAGGGTTTTCCATGTTACGCGATATGCCATTGCACCTCACTCTTGTTAATCAGCTTGCACCTGCAGGATATCAAACAGGATTTTTTTACGGGCAGGGTGGATACTTTCATGAAAAACAAAACTTTCTTAAACGAAACAATATCGATGTATTTGTGGATAAGACCGGTTATTCCGATGAGTTTACCATTATCTATGATGCACATACCAATTATAACTGGGGCTATCATGATCAGGATCTTTTCAGAAATTACTTTAAGATTAGTAACCACGATCCTGCTGTGCCCCAGCTGGATATTTTTTTTACAGGAACGATGCATTCCCCTTTTGCTATTGACCGGGAGGAGCATTATCGCAAAAGATTCAGGGACGTGATTGAAAACGCCAACCTAGATAATCACACCGAAAGCTTTTACTTGCAGTATGAAAGATTCCTGAAAACGCTATTGTTTACCGATGATGCTTTGCAATACTTTTTTACCCGGTATGCAGAACAAAAGGATTATGAGAACACAATCTTTGTCATAACAGGCGATCATCCAATGACAGAGATCCCCATTGAAAATTTACTGAAAAGGTATCATGTACCTTTAATTATTTATTCTCCAATGCTTCAATATCATAGCAGATTCAGCAGTATTTCGAGCCAGTTTGATGTTTTTCCTACCCTGGTAAATCTGCTTGAGCAAAATTTTGGAGTTCATTTTGGAGACTATACTCATCTTTCTGGTGTAACCCTTGATACTACAGCTCAATTCTCTTCTGGTGCTGTTGTTCCCCTGATGAGAGGCAACAGAATGATCGACGAAATCGTTTCAGGAGAATACTTTCTTAGCGGCAATCAATTATTTAAAATCAGCGAAGGTTTTAATTTGGTTCCTTTGGCTAATGATGATAAAGCTGCATACCTCAGAAATAAACTGCACGCATATAATGTGGCCAATAATATCGTAATTACCAGCGGCAGGCTGATTCCTGATTCTGTCTTTTTTGCCAATACCCGGCAGCAACTAATTGGCGATACACTCGTGAATTTTCATATTAACGATAACAGCATGTTTTATAACATTCAAGAATTGCCTCTTGATTCTGGTGCTGTATCAGGTTTGACAGTTTTTATAAGGGGTGAGGTTACGAAACAAAATGATAGCCAACTACCTTTATTGGTGCTGGAATTAAGAGATGCTGAAAATGAGATGCTTAAGTGGCATCCCGTTGGTCTGGAGGCTTTTACTAAATCCTCCTCTGCAGGCGAGGTAAAATACTTTAACAGATACCTGGTTCTGGATTTTGATGTTGGAAATAACCCTCCCTATCTTTTCAAAGCATATTTGTGGAATGAAAACAAACTTAACCTGGATTTATCTGGCATAGAATTTAAGTTGTTTTCCTTTTCTAAAGAATTAAATTAATAGGTATAGGTGTTTAGACCGCTGTTGTTATATCACTTGTATTTAATCTTTTAGGCTCATTGAGAGTTATAACATATAGATATAAAACGAAGAATGACCCTATCAACACAATGCTAAATTATACAGCGGGCTGAAAGCCCAATTTATTTCAGCCCAAGGCAACGTCTTGGGTTAAAAATGGAAATTTGTTAGTGGCGCCGGTCAAAGTGTTTTTTGCAAGGAATACAATTGTATGGCCGGCGCAATTCAATTATATTCCCAATCGACCCAAGGCGCTGCCATTGGGCTATATTGAGTTGGGCTTTCAGCCCGTTTGCTTTGTAAAAGTACTATTACAAAAGCGCTTATTACTTAACTCTACTTTGACAGATTAAGCTATTCTTTTTATAATCTAACCCCTACAGGGTATTCAGGGAATAAATTGAACCTTAAATGCTACAATAGTTAATCAGGCAACAGTTCGTTAATTCCATGCCTTACCGCGTAGCGGTTGAATTATTGTAGAAAATATTGCACCCTTGTTCTATTTTACCGCGTAGCGGTTACACTTTAAATCATAATGTGTCAAAGTAGATTTAAAAAAAGTTTCTGAACTAGCCGATTCATCGAAAACAATCTGAGTTTCAAAAAAAAACAGCGACTTAAACGCCTATACCAATAAATTAATTATTTTTATATTGCAGCTTAAAAGAATGCAATATAAAAATATAATGCAGCTCTGCCTTTAAAGGGGTGGAGTGATCATGTTTGGTTGAATCATTATTTATACAAATAAGAGATTACCATGAATATAGCTGTTATCGGTTTCGGATTTATGGGGACAACCCACGCCATGAGCATTCTGAATAATCCTGCTCTAAGGCTGGCTGCTGTGGTTGATAAAGAACCCCGGAATATCCGTAAAAATCTGGACAATCAGATGGGCAACTTCTCTATAGAGAAACCTGATGCGGACATACTCTCTTCAGTCGGAATTTATACTGATGTGGCCACCTGCCTTGAAAATGAAAAAATTGATGCATGTGTGATAGCGGTGCATACCGATTTGCATTATGAGATTACCCGGCAGGTGCTTAATGCCGGTGTGCATGCTTTCCTTGAGAAGCCTTTTTGTATTGAAGTAACTGAAGGGGAACGACTTATTGCACTTGCCAGGGAAAAGAACCTTTTGCTGATGATCGGCCAGGTGGTGCGGTTTATGCCTGCATACGTGAGGTTGAAAAACTGGATTGACTCCGGGGAATACGGTGCTCTTAAGTTCCTCTCCCTTTCGCGGTTTTCAGGCACGCCTGCCTGGGGCCAGTGGAAAGAAAAACAGCAGGATTTTGGCATATCGGGCGGAGCCCTGTTTGACATGGTGCTTCACGACATTGACTTTGCAAGGTGGGTTTGCGGTGAACCAGATACCGTCGTTTCACAAAACCTCCCGGGCAAACTAAGCAATCATGACTATGTAAGTGCACTCTGGAAATACCAGCAAAAGGATCTGCATGTTAAAATAGAAGGAGGAAATATTTTTCATACGGCTTTCCCCTTTCAGGCTTCCTTTGCTGCAAGGTTTAAACATGCAAGCATCCTTTATTCACCCATGGATCCAGGAAATATCATCATCACTACCGATACACAGACCCATCTGATCCCGGCGGGGGACGCGGGCGAAGGCTTCCAGGCAGAGATCGATTATTTTGCCCATTGCCTGGCAACACAAAGCCCCCCGTTGAAATGCACCCCCGAATCGGCCCTTGAATCCATTAAAACCTGTCACAGGCATACTATAAAAGCTTAAGTCAATGAACCGAGAAGATCTGGCCATATACGGAGGGCCAAAAACCATTGAGAAAGAATTTCCCTGGCCTGTTTACGACCAGAAAGAAGTAAATGCCGTTGCTGAAATTGTGAAAAGCGGTAACTGGGGAAACCCCAATTGTGACGGTATTATTGAGGAGTTTGAACAAAAGTTTGCCGCTTACTGTGGCACACGGTATGCCATTACCTGTGTAAATGGTTCGGTGGCTTTGCGCCTGGCACTTATTGCCTGTGGTGTAAAGCCGGGCGATGAGGTGATCATTCCTCCTTATACCTTCATTGCCACCGCATCCATTGTGGCAGAAGCCAATTGTGTGCCTGTTTTTGCCGATATTGAGCCTGATACCTACAACCTCGACCCGGCAGCCGTTGAAAAAGCCATCACTCCCAGAACAAAGGCCATCATCCCGGTGCATTTTGCCGGCCAGGCATGCCGGATGGATGAGCTTATGGAGATCGCCCAAAGGCATGGCATTAAAGTAATAGAGGATGCCGCTCATGCTCACGGAGGTGAATACAAGGG